>NZ_JAKRNR010000001.1:0-247748 GCF_022346685.1 Sphingomonas sp. ACRSK
GCGGCGCCACCGTATTTGATGGCCGCCCAAGCTTCGATGTTCTCCAGCAGGGAGGCACCATCCGCCGGCATCTTACCCTGGGACCGAAGCTCGCCGATCCAGCGGCTGGAGACCTGGAACACGGCCGCGAGCTGCGGCCGGCTGGGCTCTTCGAGGTCGATTTCCACTCACTTCCCTCCCAGAGGGGTCCTACTTCCCTGCTAAAATGGCCGGAAATGGCGAAAAACAGCCGTTTCGGGGCGACCGCGGGAGGAAGAAGTAAGGCGATTTCCTGTGGCTAGACGGAAGTTGCGCCTTTGCCCCCCGTATTACTCTGCGGCGCCGGAAGGACCCGAAGGGGGGCGGCGGGGAGGCGCCGGCGGCATGGAAGGCGGGCAGCCCCAGTCGTTCGGGACCGCGCAGAAGAGCCATGCGGCACCGATGCCAGTGCCGATCAGCAAGGCGGCAGTCGTGCCGACGATAAGATCTACGATCACCACGCTGCCTGTCCTTCGCGTTGCCAGAGCGGCGGGTAGACCGACCGGACCGGGCCGCGCACCACAGCACGCACATCGGCAGCGATGCGCTCGCATTCGGCGATCAGCGTATCCGAGCGCACAGTCGAACGGGACGGCCGCTCCATCGCGTCGGCCAGCATCTCCAGGTCGGCGGCGAGGTGGCGCAGGCGATCGGAGGGCGTGTGCGCCGTGTCGGGCATCCGAGCCTCCAGTCGCCGTGTCGCGCGCAGGTGAGCCGGAATAGCGGCTCAGGTTCGTTGATCTCGGGTAGCCTTCGGACTCCCGCCGACGCTCAACGCCGGCAGGGTGAAACGGGGATGCGGAAGAGCGCCAGGCTCCACATCGTCTTTCCCCAAGGCCGCTTCAGGCGGCGACACCACTATGGGTGTCCGCGCCTTCTACATCAACAGGACGCACGCGCCAAGCCTCGACGGTCATGGTCAGCGTGCCGCCGAAGTCGATCACCGCGGACGTGCCCCGCCCCTCGACCACCCGGCCGACCATGCCCGCGAGCGATGGCATCTCGGCGATCGTCACCTCGGCACCCTTCCCCAGCTGCTTGCTCTCCTGACGCAGCGCCTTGCGCCGTGCCCGCTCGCTCCCAAGGCGCTCGGCCCGCCGCCGCCGCTCCTGCTCCCGGGTTTCAGCTTCACGCTCGGCGGCAAGGTCGGCAGCTGCGGTCGCTTCCGCCTGGCGCAATCCCTCGACCTGAGCCGCGCCGACGAGGGGGACACGGCCACCGAGTTGCAAGATCGAGAACGACGGGTGTGTCCCGGGCGGTAGCCTGCCGGCCACCACCACCTGACCCAGCTGGTCCGCACCGGCGAACACGAACCCCGGAAGGATCGGCACGTCGACCTCGATCATCACCCGACGCTGCCCGGCGACGTAGCGCCTCGCATTTCCCGGCGCGGGTCGCTTGATCGTCCGGCGCGGCGTCCAGGCAGTGATGCCGGCCTCCCGCAGCGACTTGTCGAGCGCGAGTGTCCGCCCCGCCGACGTTTGAAGGATGCACCAGCGCTCCACCTTGCCCACCTGCTCCATATCGTTCCCGCTCGCTTCCCGATCCTGATTGCGCTCGACCATCACCACCGCCCTCCCGACGCCTTCCGAAGCGCTGGATTCTCGTGCTCTCCCCCCATGCCGGTTGACAGGGAGCGGAGGTCGGGGGTACCGCTGAAGGCGGTATCCCCCGGCCCCTCCCACCGGCCCACCCCCACGTCATCCCGCTTAGGCAAATCCCACAGCGCCACGCCGCCCGGAGCGACGAGGCTGCGGCGGAACACCGTCATGTTCGCCCCGGATCCGATCAGCGCCATCTCGCTATCGAGGCTCTGGACCGTGCGCCCCTGGAGCAGCACGACCAGGCCGAGGGTATCCAGCCGCCGCGCCGCGGGGTTCGCGTTGACACCGAATACCTCCAACGTCGTCCAGCCGGCCTTCACCGCGTCGTCGCCCCACATGCGCAGGAAGGCGCGCGCGTCCTCCACCACCAGCGCCCAGGTGACGCAGGCGATCGGGGGCACCGGCGCCCGCATGCGCGACACCCCGTCCTGCCACGCTGCGACACTTGCGACAGGTGCGACACCGGCACCCGGCACCGCCCGAACATCGCAGAAATCCGTCGTTTCGGGTGTCGCAGCAGGTGTCGCATCTCCGGCGACACGGGTTTGCGACACCCGCGCCCCGTCCGCATCGTCTGCGACAGTTGCGACAGTTGCGACAGGCTCCCTCAAATCCGAGGACACCCCACCATTCCCTGCGGTGCTGACGGCGAAATCTGGTGTCGCGGCTGGTGTCGCACGGGTCTGCGACACGTCTGGCTCGTCGCTCCAAGCGAAGCCCGCGCTGAACAGCCCCTCGCTCATTGCGGATCCAGCGGAATGACGGTGTACGCCTCGACGTAGAACGTGGGCTTGCCTTCCAGATCGAGCGTGGCGCCGCCCTTGATGGCGCGCAGATGATGGTGCTCCTCAAGCACCGCCAGCGCCCGCTTGAGCGTCTGCGCAGCGCGGACCTGGGTCGGTCCACGGCGGTTCAAGAACCGCACGCCGACGGCCGGAAGATTGCGTTTGCGTATCCAGTCGATCAGGACCGCGGCGTTTGCTGTGTCATCGTCGAGCGATGAGGACCCGTACAGGCGTGCCGCCTCGCTCGCGTAGAACTCGACCAACGCGATGCCGCAGTTCACCGCACGGACGCTCAGGCCTTCGGTGATGAGGCTACTGCCGCCAGCGAAGTATGCGACCACCGCCGCCAGCCGTGTGGCGTTCTCCGTCATCTTCGACGCGAAATCGGCGATCTGTTCGTATTTCCCATTGGGGCCGAGCTGGCTCTCGCAATAGTCGCTGAACTCGATCAAGCGAGCTCGCGCCTCCGGCTGCAGCTTCACCACTGCAAGGTCGAGAGCGCGTGTAGCTTGGTCCCGGTATCGGAACTCGCGTGCGATCATCCGCGCGAGCCGGGAGTGATACTCGGCAAGGTGCTGGCGATGTTCGGGGGTGGGCTCTTTCCAGAACCGCGTCCCCTTCAGGCTGCGCGGGGCGGCTGGGAGGATGCGACTGAGCAAGCCTTGATTGCGCACCGCTTGGTTGCCGAGAAGCTTACCGGCGATGTCCGGCTGCACCATGAGGTGGAGGCAGAGGCGGCGGCCGTAGAGGATCTGGGTGCCGCCTTCCTTGTCGGCGCGGATGCGCTTGATCGGCTGGCCGTCCCAGAGCTTCGACAGCATGCCGCCTGTAGCCGCCTGGTTCTCCTCCTGCATCGACCAGCCGCCGAGGAAGGTGGCCCCCTCGTCGGAGAATAAGCCGAGGGCTGGCATAGCTTCCGCAAACAGGCGCTGGAGCCCCGGCCCGGTGGGCTCGTCAACCGTCAGCAAGGGCTGCATCGGAGGCACCGGCGGCTTGCCCGCATCCTCAAGGCAGGACCGGATTTCGGCGCGTGACTTCGCGCCGCCCTTCGCCTTCTGGACCGCCGCTTTGTGCGCGGCGTCATCGATATTGTAGGCGTGCCGCTGGGCTTCGAACTGCACCCCCAGCTGCTCCTCCCGTTCCTTGATGGGAAGGATGGCGAAGCGATCGGATGTGGATTTGCGGTCGCCAGATGCCGCGATCGACACAAGGAACAGGGAGGCGGGGCTGTACTGGCCGGTGATCGTCTCGACGTTGATGAAGCCCTGCGTCGCAAGCGACGCGGCGCCTAGGACCGACTGCGCAGCGAGCGAAGTCGGCACCTGCGCCATCGCGACGATCGCCTCGATGGCGTGCTTGATAGTTGGGCTCAGCGCCTCCAGCGGAAACTCGGTGGCCTCCCCGAGCGAGGCCTTGATGTCGAGCGGCTGAGGCGCGATCGCGTCCGCCCCGGCGAATTGCTCGTCGAACCCGCCGCTCATCGTGCCGCCCCCCGCAGCTGGTCATTCCAGTCGTCGAAGGTTGCCGCGGGCCACACCAGCCGCACCTCGAGCCCGCGCTCGGACAGCGAGATCGCCGCCTTGTTCGCGGCCACGCGGCCGGCGGTGTTGTTCTGCCCAGCCACGAACACGCGGCGGACCTCCGGCGGGAACACGACGGCTGGCATCATGCTCGTTCCGAACGGCACCCACACCGGCAGCCCCGGGCCCTCCTGCATCAGCGACAGCCCGTCCTCAGGGCCTTCCGCGAGGATCACCGCAGGCCCTGGTGGCTCCAGCCGGAGCGCGGAGCCGCGGATGGTGCCGAGGCTCAGCTTGCAATCCTTCGTGCCGAGCGCCGGGTTGTCGTTCTTGAAGAAGATGCGCTGGATACCGACTACCGCCCCGGTGCCATCCTGCGCGCCGCAGATGATCGCGGGGCGCTTGCGGCCCCACTCGCCCGTCTCCTTGTTCCGCCAGGACGGCACCATGCCGAACCGCACGGTGTCAGGTAGGTCGATCGTGATGCCGCGGGCGCGGAAATACGCCCGGCCCTCAGTTTCGGCGACCGGCATCGCGTCCGCGTAGAACCGGCGAGCGTCCTGCTCCTTGGCCAGATCCTCCAGCCGGTCTTCCGCTTGCGCCTTCGCGCGCTCCTGCGGCGTCCACGTCGGCAAATCATCGTTCGCCAGCCGACGGTATGCCTCCCGGAAGGTGCAGCCCTCCCGCTCCATGACGAACCGCACGACGTCGCCATGCGCCGAACAGCCGAAGCAATGATAGAACCCCTTCGCGTCGTTCACGTAGAAGCTGGGCGACTTCTCCGGGTGGAATGGGCAGAGGCCCTGATGCTCCCTGCCTGCCCGTTTCAGCTTCACCGCTCGGCCGACCACGCCGGATAGCGGGTGCCGCTCCTTCAACTCGTCGACGCGACGCCGGAACTCGGCGTCGTCCAGGCGCCCCCTGCCCTGCTGCGCCATGATCAGGCGTCCGCCTTCGCGTAGAAGTCGTTCGCGGTGACGCTGCCGCCGGTCTCGCGAATGATCGCGGCCATCACCTTCTTGTCACGAGGCACCCGGCCGACGGCGTACCGTTGCACGACGCTGGCATTGGCGACCCCTATGCGTTCCGCGAACGCGGCGTAGGTGATCTTGTTCTCGGCGAGGTAAGTGGCGAGCTTCATGACGACAGAGTATCCGTTACGGAAACCCGCGGCAAGCAGCCTCCAAAGAAGGTTTCCTGTTAACCTTCTTTTCCTCTATCCCCACGTATCCGCTTTGGATAAACGGGCGACTCTTCGTTAGGGGCTCTCGATGAACGCTACTCTGCCTACCGGTCTCCGCATCCGCGCGCTGCGCACGGAACGCGGCTGGACGCAGGACGATCTGGCCCAGCGCATCGACACCACGAAAGCCACCGTGTCGAAGATCGAGGCATCCACCCGTCGTCTCAGCGACAAGTGGCTGCGCTCACTGGCGAACGCCTTCGGCATGAGCATCGGCGAGCTTCTGGGTGAGGCGCAGCGGCGGGAGGTCGGCCAGGTCCCATTGATCGGCCGCATCGCCGCCGGCAACTGGCGCGAGGCAATCCTCGATCCGACCGATTACCTCCCGGCGATCAACCCCGCGAAGAACTCGTTCGCCCTCACCCCCGACGGCGACTCGATGAATCTCGCGATCCCCGAGGGCGCGCACGTCATCGTCGATCCGGACGACGGCCAACTGCGCGACGGGAAGATCTACGCCGTGATGAACGGGGACGGCGAGACCACCGTCAAGCGCTACCGCGCCGAGCCAGCTCGCCTTGAGCCGCAATCCACGAACCCAGATCACAAGCCGATCATGCTCGGCTCCGAGCCTTTCACCGTCATCGGTCGAGTGACCGAAGTCCTCTACTCCGTCTAAGTTTCCGAAAAAGAGACTGGCCTGCTTGACCCGGTTTCCATTTTGGATATTCTCAGCGGCATCAGGTGAGTGCAGCCGAAAGGCCCGCCGACCCTGATCCGCAGGGATAGGAAAGACGTGCTCGGCCGCCAGCGATAGGGGCCAGCCTCCGCCGATCCACCTGCTCCACTCATGGAGGGAGGTCGGCCCATGGCCACCGTCGCATTGCAGCTTGCCGATCACGGCCAGCAAACCAGCGTCGAAGATGACGCACACCTTACCGCGCTGACCAGCCTCGCAGCTTCCGGCATCGACTTCGCCGGCACATGGGCGAAGCTCTGGGGCATCTACGGGTGCGGCCTCGTAAACGATCGCCACGGGCGCTTTATGCTCGCTCGGGCCCTTCCCACGGATGACGCCTTCCCGGTTCGCGGTGAGGTCGAACCGATCCTCGCGCTGCGCAATCAGGACGAATGGATCGGGGCCACCAAGGCGCTCGAAACGATGCTCCGGATGCTTGGCGCCGAGGGCCGTAACCTCGTGTCGGCATTCGCCACCGAAGCCGGGAGCGCGGCGAAGTGAGCACGCCCTCCCACGTCTGGATCTGCGCGCCCGGCAAGGAGGCGCCCGATTGGGTGGTCGAATGCATGACCACCGCCGATGTCGCGGCCGATGGCAGCTTCGAGCTCGCCGCCGCTGACGGGACGCTGCGGGTTGAGCCGGGCTTCGCCGTGTTCGACGTCGCCGGCCGCGTATTCGCCTGCCCTCCGCGCCTGATCCAGGAAAAGCTCAAGGCGGTTGCGGGTGAAACACACGAAGTAGTCGTGGGCTTGGCGTCGCAGACGGAAGCAATCGAAGCAGAGCGCCTTCGGCCGCGGCGTGGCAGCAAAGAACGCGGAAACGTCCTCGACCCCGATTATCAGCTGAAGCTCAAGCCGATGATCGGCGCGCCGTGCACCCCCGCGTTTATACCGATCGAACAGCTCAAGGTGGATGACACCTACCAACGCTCGATCGAGGGCGGCGCGAGCCGGAAGCTGATCGTCAAGATCGCTGAGAACTGGGACTGGCGGCTTTGCCTGCCGCTGCTGGTCAGCCGGCGTCCTGATGGCATGTACGTCATCGACGGCCAGCATCGGAAGGAAGCGGCCGACCTGCGCGGCGACATTCAGCACCTTGCCTGTGTCGTTTTCGACTTCGACGACCCGAAGGCCGAAGCTGAGCTGTTCGTGCAGGCGAACCGCAGCCGGCGCGCGATGAGCACGCTCGACGACTTCCACGCAGCCGTGGTGGCAGGCGACCCCAAGGCGGTAGCGGCGAACGATGTCGTCACTGCGGCTGGGCTGACGGTCGGCCGTATCCAGGCGTGGCAATACTGGAAGCCGGGTGAGGTGATCTTCATCAAGGCCATCCAGCGGGCCCTCAACACGCACGGCAAGCAACTGGTCGGCGAGGCGCTGAGCATGATCGCGCGCGCCTTCGAAGGGCAGACGCTCGTCGGCGTCGGCGCGGTGTTCGAAGGGCTCATCGCCTTTATGCAGGCGCGCGCCAAGGCGGAGAACCCGATCGAGCCCTCCCTGATGGAGATGATGCTCACGAACGTCGGCATCCCTGGCTGGAAGGAAGCCGTCGAAGGTTACGAGTCCAGCGGCGAGCGCGCCGACGCGATGCTGAAGGCGATTTCGGACGCCTACAGCGAGGCGGAGGCACAGTGATGCTGCACCAGAGCGCCCAGCCCTTCAACGAAGCGCAGAAGATGATCGCGCGGGCCCTGTACGAGGACGGGCAGACGGACCGGCAGATCGCCGACGTGTGTTCCACCTCTGTCAACAACATCATCTGGTGGCGCAAGGAAGAGGGCTTACCCGAGAACCTGTCGCGTGAAGCGCAGGCCCGTGCCGCGGAAGAGGCGTGGACGCCACCGGTTGCCCGGAAGCCTCGGGCAGCTGCCAAGCGCTCGCCGGTCAACGTCACCCAGGTCACCTCCGACCCGCGCATTGTTTCTCCGGAGGCCGCGCAGGCTGCCTATGTCGCCCCGGTGCAGCCCGACGGTGACAACGCCATCGAGATCGGAATGCACATGGACGCCAAGGTCTACGTCGACCTGGCCGAGATGCTGACCACCCGGCTGCTGATCCAGGGCAACAGCGGCAGCGGCAAGACCCACCTGCTGCGCCGCTTGCTCGAGGAGTGCGCAGGCATTGTCCAGCAGATCGTCGTCGACCCGGAGGGTGACTTCGTCAGCTTCGGCGAGGCGTTCGGGCACACCATCGTGGAGGCGAAGGATCACACGTCCGCGCGCTTGGCGAAGATCGCAGGGCGCGCGCGCGAGCTGCGCGGGTCTGTCGTTCTGAGCCTGGAAGGCATGGAGATCGAGCAGCAGATGGACGCCGTCACGGTGTTCCTGAACGCCCTGTTCGCTGCCGGCCCCGAGCATTGGCACCCCGCGATCGTCGCCGTCGATGAGGCGCACCTCTTCGCCCCCAGCATGGACAACGGCGAGGACAAGGAGACGCGCAAGGAATGTCGCTCGGCCATGGCGAACCTGATGTGTCGCGGCCGGAAGCGGGGACTGGCGGGGATCATCGCTACTCAGCGCCTCGCGAAGCTCCACAAGAGCGTCGCAGCCGAAGCCTCGAACTTCCTGATGGGGCGCACCTTCATGGACATCGACATCGCCCGCGCAGCCGACCTGCTCGGAATGTCCCGCGCCGACAGCGAGCAAGTCCGAAACCTGTCGCGGGGCGAGTTTATCGGCCTCGGCCCCGCGATCGCGCGCCGCGCGATGCGGGTGAAGATCGGCCCCGTCATCACGCATGGCAAGGCAGGCGATGAGAAGGGAATCACCCCCCTCCCCACGATGCGTCCCGAGGATATGCAGGCGGCGCTACTTGCCGACGACGAGGACGAGGGCGAGCGCCCCGTGCGTCACCTGAGGGCGGTCAACTGATGGCGCGGCGCGGAATCCAAAAGTGCCCGCCGGAGAAGCTGGCGCTGATGGTCGAGCTCCTCCCGACCATCGGCAGCCTGCGCGACCTGTGCGCCATCACCGGCCTGCGTCTCGACACCGTTCGACGTGAGACGGCGCCGTTCCGCGCCATCATGAAGCTGCAAGGCACGCACCCGCAGTGCGGCTGCGGACGTGACCGCTTCCATCCCTACGGTTGCGCGGACAGTCGAGCGAAAAGCTGGCCGAGCGATTGCGTGCCGGGACACACCCGCGAGCAGACGCCCGTGGTGTTGGCGCGGCGCCAGGTCGCGATCCAGATGCTCGTTGCCGGCGACCGCTTCGTCGACATCGATCGCGCGCTCGGCACCTCCAAGGGCGTTGCCCGGAAGTACCTCCGCCACCTCACGCCCGAACAGGCCGAGCAGCGCACCCGCGAGCAGCAGCGCCGCGCCACCGCGCCCGACTGCCTCACCACCGAGCCCGAAAGGAAGGCCGCATGACAGACCGCATCCCCGCGCGTTGCGGAAACTGCAGATGGTGGATCCCCGGCGCACCGGCCAACGCCGCCGCCACGCGCGAACCCGGCGCGGCCCCGTACCACGGCGCCTGCCACGTCAGCCCCCCGGTTGCTTCGGCCGCCCACTGGTCCGGGCCTAAGGTCGGCTGGTTCCCGATCACGCACGAGGACCGCTTCTGCGCTGAGTGGGAGGAGCCCGAGGACGATGGGGGGCCCGATGGTGTCGAGGAAGTGCCCGGCGACCAGGGCGGGGGGGATGTGGTGCCTATTCGCCGGGACCTTGCGGCGTGAGCGACCTTTTCACCTATCCGCACCAGCCTGGCGCACGGGCGCGCGACACCAGCCGAGACGCAGCCGACGCGATCGCGCCGGACGCTGGCAAGCTGCGCGCTCGTGCCCTTGCGGTCGTCCGACGCTCCAACGGCCTGACGGCAGACGAAGTCGCCGGCCGGCTGGGGCTCTCGATCCTCTCAATTCGACCCCGTCTGACCGAGCTCTCCAGGCTGGGCCAGGTCCGCGACAGCGGCCTGCGCCGGCGGAATGCAAGCGGCCGTCCGGCCATCGTCTGGGCGCCAGTCCACCCCGCGCGACTGAAAGGACAGCGCACATGAACCAACCCGACGTGCTGCCGATCCGCAGCGGGGCGTACCTTATCCACAAGAGCACCGCGCCCCGCGCCCGGCACGAAACCTTCAGCGCCGCCGAGGCCGAAGCAATCCGCCTGCTCGGCGCCAATCCCGGCGCCACTTTCATCATCAGCCGCGAGGAAGCCCGCGTGCGCCTGCACCGCAGCGCCTCGGGCATCCCGCTGACCCGGAGGAAGTCATGAACGACGAAATCACCACCAACACGAAGACCTTCCCCGGCAGCTACCTCCTGTTCCGCAAGGACGGCCAGAACCTCAAGCGCCGGACTGGCGAGCGCACGGCACGACCGCCGCGCTTCCGCCACCCGACTTTGCAGAGTGCCGAGACCGAGGCGCGGCGCCTGCTGGGGAAGTACCCGCAGTCGACGTTCGTCATCTTGCAGGAGGTCGGGCGCGTGAAGATCGCGCCGGCTGTCGACCCGGAGCCCAAGCAGCCGCGCGATAGAGATCCGGCAAGCGTCTTCGAGGAACACGCTGCGTGGGTCCGCCGCACGGAGCATCCCCGTGGCTGACGCAACTCTCGACGAGGATCAGATGGAAGCGCTCGCCCAAGACTTGGCGGACATGGCGCCGGAGAAGAGCGGCGACCCAGTCGACGCCGCCCTCGCGCTCTTCGGCGCCTGCCTGGGTACGCTCGCCGCACACTTGGGTCCCGACGCAGCGGCCCAGTTCCTGAGCAACGTTGCCGAGGGCCGCGACGACCTGCGCTCCGTGCTTCAGGTCGAACCGGCCGGGAGGGTGCACTGATGGCTGACGACGTCGACCACGCGAACGCGATCTCCGAGGCTCGCCTTGAGCGCAGCCTCGCAGCTGCGCGCGCGCCGGTGCCAGCCGGCGTTCCTGGCGAATGCGAAGAATGCGGCGAGGACATGCCGCGGCTGGTGGACGGCCGCTGCGGATACTGCCGCGATGGAAGGAGCCGCCCATGAACGACCCTGACGTCTTCACCTTCGGCATGTTCGCCGCGTGGGCTGCCTTCTCGCTCGCACGGATCGCCTACCAGTCGCGGCGCTCGGCGGAAGCCATCGAGAAGCTGGTCGGACTGGCAGAGCGGGGGCGGCGATGAACGGTTTCAACCAGGCGCCGGCGCAGGACGTGCTGGCCGAGGGCGACTTCTCGTCAGAGGAGACGACAGCCTTGCTCGACGCAGCCCAGGCCGCGGTCGCAGCACTTATTGGCCGCAAACGGGTCGCGAGGTTCGACTTCGAGGGGCAGCGATATCGAGCCAAAGCCAGCCAGTTTCGGCTGCACGTCTCGACGGCGGATAATCGGCGCTACGTCGCCTACCGGTGGAGGGAGGTATGAGCATCGTCCAACGCATCCGCCGCCACGCGCCATGGCTAGAGCCTTGGTACGACTGGGGAAAGACGACGACCTGGCGGCTGGATCAGGTCGAGCGCGACTTCTCCGACGAAGCGGAGGGCGAGGTCTGGCTGATCGAGATCCAGTGGTTCGGTCTGCACCTCGGCATCCAGCTGGGGCGCCAGCCGCGCAAGATCACGCCTGAACAAGTCGCGGCGAACAAGCGCCGCGCCGCAGATCTCGAAAGGAACGGGATATGAAGGGGGGCCGCAAGAGCTCCGCACCGGTCACCAGCCGCGCAGCCGACCGCATCGCCAAGCGCGAGGTGGACTATGGCCTTGAGGATCGCCTGCTGCCGATCGCGGCGGTGATGGAGATCGCCGGCATCGGCAAGACGCTGATCTACCGGCTGATGCGCGAGGGCAAGTTCCCGCAGTCGTGCAAGCCGGGCGGCGCGTCGACGCGCTGGAGCGAGCGCGAGGTGCGCGCGTGGAAAGAGCGCATTTTGGCACAACGCGCCGCGTGATCGCCGGTGGCGAATCAGCGGGGGCCGTCTACGCTCCCGCATGAGGAGGGGTTCACATGACAGACATTCCGCTGAACCAAGCCGTTCTCCTTTGGGACTCTGGCTTGAACGGAGGCACGCCAGCCTTCGTTGTGCGCCCCTTGGGGCATGACGACTATTACCGTTACGGCTCCAGCGTCGGGGCCTGCTTTGCGGACACCCGAAAGCTCGATGCCCGCGGACAGAAGCTGCAGCTGCTGATCGACGCCTGGCACATCGTCGCCTTCTATGGCGTGCCGGTGGAGATGGTGCGGGAGGGCCTGCTGGTGATCCCCGAATATCGCGACATGCTGGCCGACGACTGCCTGCCGAAGCAGTTTCGGCACGAACGGGAGGGTTGAAGATGGCGAAACATATCCAGGACGTGTTCGAAGATAAGGCGCGCGCAGGTGATGGCGCCTATGCGGTTGCCTTCGCGCTGCTTGAGCTGGCGCGCGCTCAGGAGCGCACCGCGACCCAACTGAAGCACCTCGGCCTCGCCGATGCCGCCACGCCGTACGGCGCGATCGAGGCGCTGGTCATGCAGATCAAGGAAACGGGCGAGACCATCGCCAACGCGCTGGAGAGAGACGACTGATGCCGCTGATCATTATTGACGCCCTGCCCAGCGGGCAGGTCCTCATCAACACCGACCAGATCGTGCAAGCCCGATCCGACCAGGGCCGGGTGACGCTGTACCTGACCGGAGATCAGGAAGTGGGCGTTCCTCACGAATCGGTCGACGCTCTGCTCGACGATATCTGGGAAAGTGTCGCAGCCGTGGAAGCCGCATTTGAGAAGGCGCGCTCGCCAGCAGTGCCAATCTGACGCTTAGGCTACGCATTCTCCAGCCGCTTGCGCGGCCCCTTCGGTGACGTGTCGGCCCAACGGATCGGCTGGCCGACATGCACCTCGGGCGCTTCCAGCCCGACGGTGATCAGGTCGCCCCATGCCTGGGCGATCTCCCGGCGCCGGGGCATGTAGCCGGCGCGGTTATAAGCACCCTCGACCTTGTCCTTCGGGACGTGCGCCAGCATCAGGTCGATCACCGCACGGTCGCCTTCCTGCTTGTCCGGCCGCTCGTTCATGATCGTCGAGAACGCCGCGCGGAAGCCGTGCGGGACGTGGCGCTGGTAGTAGCCGGCGCGGATCAGCAGCGCGCGCAGGGTGTTCTCCGAGATCGGGCGGTGCACATGCCGCTCGCTGGGGAACATCAGCAGGAAGCCACCGGTCAGCGGCCGCAGCGCGCGAATCAACTCGACCGCGTGTGTTGAGAGCGGCACCAGATGCTCCCCGAACTCCTCCGCCTTGCGATCCTGATCGCCTTTCATGCGCGCGGCCGGGATTCGCCACAGCGGCTCCGGCCCGTCCAGGCCCTCGATCTCGGACCAGTGCGCGTTCTGGATTTCGTTGGGTCGGACGGCGGTCAGCGCCAGCAGGCGCAGCGCAAACTTGGTCGATGCGCGGCAGCGCTCGTCGTCGCAGTCGCGGAGCATCTTTCGCACCAGCTCGATCTGCTCGTCGTGGTCGCGCACGCGATCGATAATGGAGGGCTGCTTCTTGGCGCGCGGCTTCTTGCGCAGCGCCTTGCCCATGCTCGCGGCCGGGTCGACCTTCGCCAGTCCGGCGCCGATCGCATAGACGTAGATGTCGGAGATGCGCTGGCGCAGCCGGTGCGCCGTCTCGATCGCGCCGCGCTGCTCTACGACATTCAGCACCTCAAGCACCTTCGGCGATTCGATGCTGGTCAGCGGGAGGTCGCCGATCGCCGGGAAGGCATCGCGCTCCAGGCTGCGCAGCACGTCGGCCGCGTGCACCTCCGACCAAGTCGGCTTGCGCAGCTCATGCCAGCGCCGGGCGACGAGCTCGAAGGTGTTGCCGCTTTCAGCCGCGCGGGACTGGACGGTGATGCGCCGCTCGACGGCCGGGTCGCGACCTTCGCGCAGCAGCGCCTTGGCCTCGTCGCGCTTCTTGCGCGCTTCGAGCAGGGTCATCGCAGGGTATGACCCGAACGACAGCGTCTTCTGCGCCGGCTTGCCAGCCGCGTTCTTCCCGTAGGTGTAATTCATGCGCCAGTGCCGGCCACCAGCCGGGGTGACGTGCAAAAATAGCTGCCCGGTGTCGCTCAGCTTGTACGCCTTGTCGGCGGGCTTCGCGGCTTTGATCTTCGCGTCCGTGAGCACGACCATCTCCGATACCATGGCATCGCTGGCCCGATACCATGCGATCTACCATGCCGATCGGTGGACGCATGAGAACAACCGCGAACACCGTCCGCCACATCAATGGGCAGAAATGGCGGTTTTGCAAGGGTCCGAGGACGGGTAGGAACCATGGCGCATGGTATAGTGGCGGAGCGGGAGGGATTCGAACCCTCGATACGGTTTTGCCGTATACTCACTTTCCAGGCGAGCGCCTTCGACCACTCGGCCACCGCTCCGCATGCTCTGGAAGGCGGCCCGTACCGCGCGTTGCGTCGGGGCGCAAGGCTGATGCGCGTGCAGTTGCCAGCAGCCGCAGGCGCGTGGCACGCTGCGGGGTGATGCTGACCGCCCTTCTATCGCTCGCCCTGCTCGGCACAACCCCTGCCGAGCCCGCACCCGGCCAGTCCGCGGCCCCCGCGCCACAGACGGCCGCCACGCCGATCGCTGCGGACTGGCGGCCGATCCCCGACGACGACGTGCTGGTGATGACGCTGGCCGGAGACCGGCGGGTCGTGATCCGGCTCGCGCCCGCAGCGGCGCCCGTCCACATCGCCAACATCCGCACGCTTGCACGGGCGCATTGGTGGGACCGGACCAGCGTCTATCGCGTCCAGGACAATTATGTCGCGCAATGGGGCGATGCGACCGAGACGAAGCCGCTACCCGCGGGCGTCGTCGCCAACCCGCCTGCCGAATATGGCATGTCCGCCCCGAAGTTCGCCGCTGAGCTGACCCGGGCGGACCCCTATGCCCGCCAGACCGGCTTCACTGCCGACGGTTGGCCGGTCGCCCGCGGCAGCTGGCTCGACCAGGGAGCGGAAGGGTGGCTGCCGCACTGCTATGGCATGGTCGGGGTCGGGCGGGACATGGCCCCGAGCACGGGCAGCGGGGCTGAGCTCTACGCCGTGATCGGCCACGGGCCTCGCCATCTCGATCGCAACATTGCGCTGGTGGGACGCGTGATCGAGGGGATCGAGTATCTGTCGGCGCTGCCGCGCGGCACCGGCGACCTCGGCTTCTACAAGACCGAAGCGGAGCGTACCCCGATCCTGTCGATCCGGCTGGCGAGCGACATGCCGGCCACCGAGCGCCCGCGCTTCGACTATCGCGCTGCCGACAACCCGCGCTTTGCCGCCTATGTCCGCGATCGTGAGAACCGCCAGCCGCCGTTCTTCACGGTTCCAGCCGGCGGGGCCGACATCTGCAACGTGCCGCCGCAGGTCCGCCGCAGGCCCTGAGCAGCCACTCCGGCTACATCGCGCGGGTGCGCGGCAAGCCGGACCGTCTGCTGCACGGGCGAGACGTCAGCGGCCGATCCAGTCGGCGACCTCGACCGCCACCTGGTTTGCTGCCTGGTTGATCGCGGGCGCAACCGTTTCCGCAGTGATGGCCGTCACCGGCACGCGCGCCTCGAAGCGACGCTTCTCCACCGCCTCGGGCCGGCCGACGCGGATCAGCGCCGCGTCGAAGGTGACGACCGCCTCGTTGGTGGTCGCATCCATGCCGAACGACCGGAGTTCGCCCGAGAGCTGCGAGCTCGGATCGACGCTCGCCTGGCGCAGGCTGAGGACCACCCGGCCGGTACGCGTGGTCACCGTATCGCTCAGCAGCCGGGCGAACAGGCGCCCGGGCTGCTCGACCCACTGCGCATCCTTGACATAGGCGAGCGAGGTGTCGGTCGCGCGCACGGGGACGCGCGTCACCGCCAGCTCCTGCGGCACGCTCGGCACGGCGATCAGGATCGACTTGGCCGCGCCCGAATTCTGCGCATTGCCGACCGGCACCGCCTGCGAGGGCGTGAGGGTGAGCAGCGAGGGCGGCGGCTCCGCGCCCAGGCGGATGCAGGCGGACAGCGGCAGCAGCGCGAGAATGGCGAGCTTCTTCATGAATTCCCTCACTTGCCTTCGTAGTCGGGCAGCTTCTGGCGGCCGATGATCGAGCTGGCGCCCCCCTGGTCCACCCGCTCCGCCACCGCGGCGAGCGCCGTGGTCATCTGGCGCAGGTCGGCAACCAGCTGGCCGACCTCCGGAACGGTCCGCTTGGAGAAGGTCTGCAGGCCGGGGCGGGCATCGCCGATCGCGTCGTTGAGCGTGTCGGCGCTACGCTGTGCCGACTCGATCGTGCGGTTCAGGTTCTGGAGGGTCGGACGCACGTCGTTCGCGAGCACGCCGTTGCTGGTTTCCGCCAGCTGGCCGATCTGCTCGGCGGCAATGCCCGCGCGCTGGATGGCGATGCGCGTCTCCGCAAGCGTCGCGGCGATCTCCGGCCCGCGATCCGCGAGTGCGTCGGTCAGGCGATTGGTGTTTTCCAGGATCGCAGCGATCGAATTCTGGTTCCGATCCGACAGCAGCTCGGTCAGCCGCTCGGTGAGCGACGTCAGCCGCTCCAGCAGCCGCGGCGCGGAGCTCAGGATCGCGCCGAGACCACCCGGACGGGTGGGGATCACCGGCACGCCCATCGGGCAGGAGGTCTCCGGATGCACTTCGGGGCAGGCGATCGGCGGGGCGCCTTTCACCGCGCCGTCGAGCGCGATCTGGCTGACGCCGGTGAAGCCCACGCCCTGGATGGTGGCGGTGGTGCCCTCCAGGATCGGCACGCCCTCGTTGACCGCGATGCGCACGCGCACCAGCGAGGGGTCCGGCTTGAACAGGGCGATCTCCTTCACCTGACCGGACGGCACGCCGGAAAAGGCGACGGGCGAGCCCTTATTGATGCCGTCCACCGCCTGCTTGAAGAAGATGTCGTACTCCAGTTCGGTCGCGCCGTTCACGCGCGCCAGCCAGACGGTGAAGATCGCCAGCACGGCGAGCAGGATCAGCACCACCGCGCCGACCAGGACATGGTTCGATCGGGTTTCCATCAGCCTCTCAAGCCCCCTGTGTCCGGCGCGCTTCCGCAGTGCCGGCGCTGGCCACCGCGGCACGTCCGCGGGGTCCTTTGAAATATTCCTGGATCCACGGGTGATCCAACGCGAGGAGTTCGTCGATCGTGCCGACGGCGATCACCTTCTTGTCCGCCAGCACGGCGACCCGATCGCAGATCGCGTAGAGCGAATCGAGATCGTGGGTGATCAGGAACACGGTGAGCCCCAACGTGCGCTGGAGCGACCGGGTGAGGTCGTCGAAGGCTGCCGCACCGATCGGGTCGAGCCCGGCGGTGGGCTCGTCCAGGAACAGCAGGTCGGGGTCGAGCGCCAGCGCCCGGGCGAGGCCGGCACGCTTGCGCATGCCGCCGGACAGCTCCGCCGGATATTTCGGCGCGGCATCCGCCGGCAGGCCGGTCATGACGACCTTGTAGGTGGCGATCTGCTCCAGCAGCGTCTCGCTCAGCCGCGGGTAGAATTCGCGCAGCGGCACCTGCACATTCTCCCCCACCGTCAGGGTGGAGAACAGCGCGCCGCCCTGGAACAGCACGCCCCAGCGCTTGCGGATCTCGACCGCCTCCGTCTCCTCGCGGTCGAGCGTCGATTCGCCGAAGACCGAGATCTCGCCCGCCGCCGGAGTCTGGAGGCCGATGACCGAGCGCATCAGCACCGACTTGCCGGTACCCGATCCGCCGACGACGCCCAGGATCTCGCCGCGGCGCACGTCCAGGTCCAGCCCCTCGTGCACGACCTGCTCGCCGAACATGTTCTTGAGCCCGCGGACGCGGATCACAATGTCCTCGTCGGTCGTCATATCCAGCCGATCCGTTCGAAGAACACCGCGAAGAAGGCGTCGAGCACGATCACCAGGAAGATCGCCTGCACCACCGCAGAAGTCGTGCGCAGCCCGACCTGTTCGGCATCGCTTTCCACCTGCATGCCCTGGAAACAGCCGGAGATCGCGATGATCAGGCCGAACACCGGCGCCTTGATCAGGCCGACGTACAGGTCCGTGATCGGCACCACCTCACGCAGCCGCTGGATATAGGTGATCGGCGGGATGTCGAGCGTCGCCCAGCACAGCAGCCCGCCCCCGATGATCGCGATGAGGGAGGAGTAGAAACCGAGCAGCGGCATCATCAGCACCGCCGCCAGGGTGCGCGGCAGCACCAGCGCCTCCATCGGCGAGACGCCGATGGTGCGCATCGCGTCGATCTCCTCGGTCAGCTTCATGGTGCCGAGCTGCGCTGCAAAGGCAGAGCCGGAGCGACCGGCGACCATGATCGCCGTCATCAGCACGCCGAGTTCGCGCAGCGTGATGCGACCGATCAGGTTGATCGTGAACACCTCGGCGCCGAACTGGCGCAGCTGCACCGCGCCTTGCTGCGCGATCACGATGCCGATCAGGAAGCTCATCAGCCCGACGATGCCGAGCGCCGAGACGCCGACCACCTCGAACCGCTGCACCGTCGCATTGTACCGAAAGCGCCGCGGGTGGCGGATCACGTTGCCGGCCGCGATCACCGTCGCGCCGAGGAAGCCGAGGAGGCCCAGCAGCGTGCGGAACGACAGCACCGTTGCCGTGCCGAGTTCGTCGAGCACCCGCGCCACGAGCGACAGGGGCTTCGCCTTCTGCACGACGGGCTGGTCCGCCTCGCCCACCTGGTCGATCAGGTGCTGGCCGTCTTCGTCCAGCCCTTCGATCCTTGCGTCATGGGCCACAGCGAAGCGGCGCACGATCCACGCGCCGACCGTATCGATCCGCTGCACGTCGGAGAGATCGATACGGTCGACCGCGCCCTCGTGCCGGTCCAAGCGCTCGGGAAGACTCCCGAGCCGCGCAAGCGTGAGTTCCCCGGTGAACCGCAGCACGCGCTGGTCCTGCGGATCAGGGGAAAAGTCGACGGCCACAGTCATCGCCATGCTCCATCGGCGATTTCCACTAGAACGGCAAGGCGCGAGCTTGCAGAGACGCAGCAATGCACCGTCTCGCAATCTACGACATGGACCGGACGATTACCCGTGCGGGTACCTGGACTCCCTTTCTTCTCCACACGCTCGAAGGCCGGCAGCGCTGGCGGGTGGCGCTGCTGCCGCTCGCGGTGCTGCTCGCGGCCGGCTATGCCGGAAAGCTCTACAGCCGGGGCCGGTTGAAGGAACTGACCCACCGGCTGATGCTGGGCCGCACCGTCCCCGCCGAGACGCTCAAGACGCTTTCGCACCGCTTTGCCGAGCGGACGCTCGAAAAGGGCGTTTTCGCGGATGCGGTGAAGCAGATCGAGGCTGATCGGGCCGAGGGGCGCACCCTGGTGCTCGCCACCGCCTCCTACCGCTTCTACGCGGCCGAGATCGCGGCACGGCTCGGCTTCGATCATGTCATCGCGACCGATTCGAAGCTCAGCGAAGCCGGGGCGCTGCTGCCCCGCATCGACGGCGAGAACTGCTACGGTCCCGGCAAGCTGCGGATGATCGAGTCGTGGTATGCGGCCCAGGGCCTGCGGCGCGAGGATACCCAGGTCCGCTTCTACAGCGATCATGTGTCGGACGCGCCGGTGTTCGAATGGGCCGACGAGCCGGTGGCGGTCAACGCCCATACGCCGCTGCGCCTGCTCGCCAAGGCGCGGGGCTGGCGCATCCTCGACTGGGCAGCCTGAACCCGCACGCACGAACTGCTCAGAGCAGCACGTCGATGCTGTGGATGCACAGGCCGACGAGACCGCCCACGAGCGTGCCGTTGATGCGGATATACTGAAGGTCGCGGCCGACGGCATTCTCCAGGCGGCCGGTGATGGTGCGCGCGTCCCAGCCGCGCACCGTGTCCGACACCAGCCGCACGATCGCGTCCCCGTAGTCGGCGACCATGCCCACGGCCGCACGGCGCACGAAGCGGTTGATGGTGCGTGCCAGCCGCGGATCGCGCTGCAGCGTCTCGCCCAGCTGGCGCAGCGCATCGCCCATGCCGCCCGCCATCGCCCGGTCCGGATCCCGCACCAGCCGCAGCAGCGCGGCACGGCTACGTTCCCACATGCCGTCCAGCCAGCGCTGCAGCGCCGGGTTGCCGATCATGTCTTCCTTGAACTGCTCGACGCGCGCCTGGAGCGCCGGATCGGACTGGAGGTCGACGGCAAGCTTGGCTAGCCCCTCCTCCGCCTTGGCGCGCAGCGGATGCTGCGGGTCGGCGGCGATGTCGTCGGCGAGCTTGCGCAGGCCGTCCAGGATCTTGTTGGCGAGGGTCTCGTCGAGCCCGGTCCAGCGCAGGATCGATCCGGCGCGGTCGTGCACCATCGCGCGGATGACCTGCTCGTTCGCGTCCACGGCGCGCGCCATGAAGCGGATCATGCCGTCGATCAACGGCACGTGGCGATCCTCGGCGATGGCGGCCTGGATCGCCTGTCCCAGCAGCGGGGCCACCTCCGTCGATCGCAGGCGATTGGCAATCGCACCCTTCACCATGCCGCCCAGCCGCTGCTGGTCGAACGACTGGATCAGGCTTGCGCCAAGGCGAGAGGCGCCGTGGCGCAGGCGCCCTTGCCCGCCCACAGGATTGGCGAGCCAGCGGCCGACGACCGCCGCCACGTCCAGCCGCCGCATTCGCCGGGCGACCACATGGGCGGTCAGAAAGTTGTCGCGCAGGAAGATCGCCAACGTGTCGCCGATGCGATCCTTGTTGCGGGGGATGATCGCGGTATGCGGCACCGGCAGCCCGAGGGGATGACGGAACAGCGCGGTCACCGCAAACCAGTCCGCCAGGCCGCCGACCATGGCCGCCTCGGCAAAGGCCTGGACGAAGCCCCATGCCGGATGCCGCGCCTCCAGCGCGCGCGAGGCAAGGAACAGCAGCGCCATCACCACCAGCATGGCGGTGGCGACGCGGCGCATCCGGGTGAGCGCGGGAGGGACGGCGCCTCCGGTTCCGGGAACGCGCGCTAACAAGGTCATGCGTGAAACAATCCCCGAAAGCGGGGAAGGTTCAAGCCGGTCACTACATGCGGCGCGGTGGATGCACCGGTATGGCCAGCTTGACACGTCAGTAGCCCCGAAGCCGCCTTTCCATCGTCATGCTGAGCTTGTTTCAGCATCCACCGCGCCTCTGCAGCGCCGTCGCAGGTGGAAAGATGGACCCTGAAACAAGTTCAGGGTGACGGCTCAGGGAAAGGGCGTCGGCGCGTGCGCTCGAACAGCTCCCCACCGATCACTCGGCCGGAGCGGGCCCCTCCTGTCCCTTCCCCTGATAGCCGATGTGCCCGCCCGGCTGGTGATCGATGACCGGCTGGCCGGGCAACTCGTCCCCCGGACGATAGGTCAGCAGCCGCCGCGACAGCCGCGGCCCGATCCAGCGCTCGACGCCCACCGCCAGGCTGAACGTCGCCGGCACGATCAGCAGCGTGAGCATGGTCGACAGCACCAGTCCGCCGATCACCGTGATGCTCATCGGGGACCTAAACGACGCGTCGCCGGTCAGCGCCAGCGCGG
Source organism: Sphingomonas sp. ACRSK (assembly GCF_022346685.1). Classification (NCBI taxonomy): domain Bacteria; kingdom Pseudomonadati; phylum Pseudomonadota; class Alphaproteobacteria; order Sphingomonadales; family Sphingomonadaceae; genus Sphingomonas; species Sphingomonas sp. ACRSK. The sequence continues at coordinate 21,268 of NZ_JAKRNR010000001.1, forward strand.
TCGGCACCATGCCCGCCACCATCGCGACCGTCGTCATGACGATCGGCTGCGCGCGCTTGTGCCCGGCGTCGAGGATGGCGGCGGACTTGTCGACGCCCTTGGCCATCTCCTCCAGCGCGAAGTCGATCAGCAGGATCGAGTTCTTGGCGACGATGCCGAGCAGCATCAGCAAGCCGATGTAGACCGCCATGGAGACCGGATGCCCGGTGACCCAGAGCGCCAGCAGCCCGCCCAGCGGCGCCAGCAGCAGCGAGCCGATGTTCACGAACGGCGGCATCAACCGCTTGTAGAGCAGCACCAGCACCGCCAGCAGCAGCAGCAGGCCCGAGATCACGGCGATGATGAAGTTCTGGATCATCTCCGTCTGCCACTTGGCCTGGCCGAGCGTCAGCTCGCGCACGCCGATCGGCAGGTTCTGCATGGTGGGCAGCGCATGGATCTGCTTCATGGCGTCGCTGTTGATGACGCCCGACGCCAGATCGGCCCCGACCACCAGCTGGCGCTGCTGATCGACGCGCTCTATCTTGGTAGGACCGGCGCCGAAGCCGATTTCCGCTACCACGCTGAGCGGCACCGATCCGCCGCTGCTGGTGGGCACGGGCAGGTTCTGGATCGTCGACAGCTGGGTACGCGAATCTTCCGATAGCGCGACCCGGATCGGGATCTGGCGGTCGGACAGCGAGAAGCGCGCGCTGTTCTGGTCGATGTCGCCCAGGGTCGCGATGCGGATCGCGTTGGAAAGCGCGCTGGTGGTGACACCCAGGCTGGCGGCCAGGTCGAGCCGCGGGCGGATCACCAGTTCGGGCCGCTGCAGATCGCCGCTGACGCGCGGGGCGACGATCGTCTTCAGCCCGGCCATCTCCTGGACCAGCTTGTTCGCCGTCTCGTTGAGCAGCACGGGATCGTCGCCGCCCAGCACGATCGAGAGGTCGCGGTTGTTGGACCCCCAGCCGAATTGCGAGCGGAACGCCACGCGCGCATCGGGAATGGCGCTCAGGCGCGGCGCCAGGCCGCGCTCGAACTCGGTGCTGGTCATCTCGCGATCCTCGGCGAGCTCCACGCTCACCCGGCCGCTCCCGACCATCGTGGTCGAATAGGCCGAAGTGACGATCGGCTGTGCGCGAAGGATCTCCTCCACGTGCTTCACCACGCGCGCGGTCTGCTCCAGGGTGGTGCCCGGCACCATCTCGATCATCGCGGTCGAACGGTCGCGGTCCTGCGGCGGCTGGAAGGTCGCCGGCAGGATCGAGAACATGAACAAGGTGCCGGCAAAGGCGGCGACGCTCGCCACCACCGCCGTCCAGCGGTGCTTGAGCGTCCAGCGCAGCGTCCGCATATAGACGCGCATCGCCCAGCCATCGCCCTTCTCCACATGGCCGTGGCCCTTGAGGAAATAGGCCGCGATCATCGGGGTGATCATGCGGGCCACACCCAGGCTCATCAGCACTGCGGCGACGACGGTCAGGCCGAAGTTCTTGAAGAACTGGCCGGCAATGCCCGGCATCAGGCCGACGGGCAGGAACACCGCGACGATCGCCATGGTGGTGGCGAGCACCGCCAGGCCGATCTCGTCGGCGGCGTCGATCGACGCCTGATAGGCGGTCTTGCCCATCCGCATGTGGCGGACGATGTTCTCGATCTCCACGATCGCGTCGTCCACCAGCACGCCCGCCACCAGGCTGAGCGCGAGCAGCGTCATCTGGTTGAGCGAGAAGCCCATGAGATCCATGAACCAGAAGGTCGGGATCGCGGACAAGGGGATCGCCAGCGCCGAGATCAGCGTCGCGCGCCAGTCCCACAGGAACAGGAACACGATCACGACCGCCAGCACGGCGCCCTCGATCATCGCGTGGATCGCGGATTCGTACTGGATCTCGGTATATTTCACGCTGTCCGACAGCAGCGCGAAGCGCACCTGCGGATTGCGCTCCTCCAGCGCCTTCAGCCGCTTTTCCGCCTCGTGAAAGACGGTGACGTCGGATGCGCCCTTGGCCCGCTTGATGTCGAACGACAGCACGCGCCGGCCGTTGTAGGCGGCCGCCGAGCGCTGCTCGGCATAGGCGTCGCGCACGTTGGCGATGTCGGCCAACCGCACGGTGCGGCCGTCGCCGAGCGCAATCTGGGTCTGGCCGAGTTCGTAGGCGGAAGCCGCGTTGCCCAGCACGCGCACCGACTGTTCCTGGCCGGCGATCTCGGCGCGGCCGCCGGCTGCGTTGATGTTCACCTGGCGCAGCGCCTGGTTCACCTGGCTGGCGGTGATCCCCATGCCCTGCAACTTAGCGGGATCCAGGATCACCCGGATTTCGCGGTCAACGCCGCCCACCCGCTCCACCGTAGACATGCCGTCGATCGACAGCAGTTCCTTGGCGACCGTGTTGTCCACGTACCAGCTGAGCTGTTCCTCGGTCATGTCGCTGGCGATGGCGGTCCAGCTGGCGAGGTCCTCGTCGGTGGTGTTGGCGCGGTAGATCTGCGGCTCGAGAATGCCTTCGGGCAGTTCGCTGCGGATCTGGTTCACCGCCTCGCGCACGTCCGTCACCGCGCGATCAATGGGTGTGCCGATGTCGAGCTGGACGACCGTGGTGGTGTTGCCTTCGCTGACTTCCGAATTGATCTCGTCGATGCCCTGGATGCTGCGCACCGCCGCCTCGACCCGCTGGGTGATCTGCGTCTCCAGCTCGGTGGGCGCGGCCCCCGGCTGGTTGATGACGACGATCACCACCGGGAATTCGATGTCCGGGTCCTGGTTGACGTCCATCCGCATGAAGCTGACCAGGCCCGCGATCGTCAGCGCAATGAACAGCACCAGCGGCGGGATGGGGTTGCGGATCGACCAGGCGGAGATGTTGCGGAAGCCCATGGCGTTAGCGTCCCGTCTTGCGCAGTGCCGGATTGACCTTCTGCCCGGGGTTCAGAAAAGCGCCCGCGCTCACCACCACCCGCTCGGTGCCGTTGAGCCCGTCGGCGACGGCAACGCCCGCGTCCGACACTTCGCCGACGGTCACCGCGCGCCGCTGCGCCTGATTCTTGTCGTCGAGAACATACACGTAATTGCCCTTGCCGTCGCTCAATACCGCCGACTCGGGAAGCAGCGGTGCGGCGCGGGCGCCCGACAGGATGCGCGCGGTGGCGAAGCCGCCGGGCCGCAGCGCGGGGTCGTAGGAAAGCGCGATGCGCACCGTGCCCTGGCGCCGATCGGGATCGATCACGGGCGAGACCTGCCACACCTCTCCACGGAAGGTCCTGGTGGTGCCGACCGGCGTCACCTCGGCCGGAACGCCCACGGTCATGCGGGCAATGTCCGCCTCGGAAAGCTGGGCTCGCATCTCCATCTGTCCGCCCATCGCCATGCGGAACAGCGTCCCGCTGCCCGAGGAGACGATCTGCCCCGGCTCGACCGTGCGGGTCAGCACCAGTCCGGCCGCAGGCGCGCGAATGTCGAGCCGGCGGTTGCGCGCCTGCGTCTCGGCAAACTGCGCCTCGGCGACGCGGACCCGTGCTTGGGCAGCGTCGCGCGTCGCGGTCTTGCGGTCGATGTCGGCCTTGGAGACGAAACCGCGGCCGAGCAGCTGCTGCGAGCGATCCAGCTCGGTCTGGGCGATGCGCGCGTCAGCCCGCGCGACCCGCACCTGAGCCGCCAGCGACTCGGCCGTCTGCGCCTGGACCGAACGATCCACCGTTGCGAGGACCTGCCCTTCGCGCACCCAGCTGCCGGGTTCCACCAGCACGCGCGTGACTTCGCCGCCCTCGCCCGCGACGCCGATCGGCATCTCGCGACGTGCGGCAAGCGAACCGGTTCCGGTGACGACCGTCTGGATCGATTCCCGCCCGGGGACCATCACACTGACGGTCGGCACCTGCGAATCGCTCGTCGGCGGCGCACCGGCCGCGGCTGCGCCCTCCTCCTCGCCGCGACCGAACGCGAACCAGCCGACCAGCACAAGCAGCAGCAGGATTGCGGCAGCGATGATCCATTTGCGGCGGCGGCGCACCGGCGCCTCCGGCCCGCTCAGCTGAGGGCGATCCTCCCCATCGATCGCCTTCGCCTCATACTCCATCTACGCCCACTCCCCCGACCGGCTGTCTGCATTACTGTGTTATAGTAATAGGGCACCCACCTCAAGGGCATCCGGTCGCCGGGGATTGCCCGCTGGCACGGCCGGTCGCAAGTGAAACCGGCGTTCAGCTTGCGTTGTCGTGCGAAGAGGCAGGAGAAGACCACCACCGGGGCGCCGCCCCCAAAGTTCTTGTGGAGAAAAACCTCGATGCGCAGCCTTCCTGTTCTCGCCGCCGCTCTGGCCACGGGCATTGCCGGGATCGCGGTGCCGGCCGCCGCACAGCAGGTCGCCCCTGCGCCGGTGTTGCTCGATGCCACGCTGCTGGACGTGGTCGCCCAAGGGAAGGCCACGCGCGTCCCCGATGTGGCAACGTTGCGCGCGGGTGTCGTGACCCAGGCCGCGACCGCTGCGGCCGCCCTTCAGGAAAACGCCACCCGCATGAACCGCGTCGTGGCCGCGCTCCGCAAGGCAGGCGTCGCCCCGCGCGACATCCAGACCGCCCAGATCGGGCTCCAGCCGCAGTATCGCTATGCGGAGAACGTGCCGCCGGTGATCACGGGCTATCAGGCGTCCAACCAGGTGTCGGTGCGGTTCCGGGACATTGCGAAGAGCGGCGCCATCCTCGACGCGCTGGTGGCGGAGGGCGCCAACCAGATCCAGGGGCCCGATCTCTCGGTCGACGCCGCCGACCAGGCGCTCGACGAGGCACGGGCGGATGCCATCGCCAAGGCGCGCGCGCGCGCCGAACTCTATGCCAAGGCCGCGGGGCTGCGGGTCGACCGCATCCTGACCATCGCGGAAGGCGACGTGCCCTCGGCACCCCCGCCGGTGATGGTCCAGGCTCGCATGGCGTCCGTGGCTGCCGATTCGACGCCGATGGCTGCCGGCGAGCAGGATATCACCGCAAATGTGACGGTCCGCTTCCTGCTCCGCTGATCTGCCCCACACGGCACATAGAAGAAGGGCCGCCCCGCAAGGGACGGCCCTTTTCTTTGGATCCGGAGATCGTCGCTGTTTTAGCGAACAGTCCCGCGACGGACCAGGTTCACGATCGCCAGCAGGATGATCGCGCCGACGAGCGAGGTGATGAACGACGTCACCGTGATACCGTCGTTGATGTTCGCGCCGAAGATCAGCGACGCAATGAACGCGCCGATGATGCCGACCACCACGTTCAGAATGATTCCCTGCTGTGCGTCAGTCCGCATGACCATGCTGGCCAGCCAACCCACGACACCGCCAACGATAAGCCAAATAATGACGCCCATTGTACTCGTCCCTCCGTTTCGACCGCCTGTCGGGTCTGTTGAAGCTAGGACTCGCAAGCCGGCGGAAGGTTCCGGCGGCGTCACGAATATTGGCGGTCGTGTGGCAGCGGCGGTGGCAGTCTAGAACAGGGTCCAGAGCGGATTGGCGGGGTCGGCCAGCAACTTGATCGTCAGCGCCGCGGACATGAGCACCAGCAGCGGGCGGACGCCGCTGCCGCCGAAGCGGATCGCCAGGCGGGCGCCCAACTGGTTGCCCGCTACATTCGCCGCCGCCATCACCGCGCCCAGCTGCCACAGCACATGGCCCCCGGCCACCATCGCGATCAGGGCGGCGACGTTCGTCGACAGGTTGAGCAGCTTGGTGTTGGCGATCGCGCGCACCAGCCCCAGGCCGCCCAATGCCACCAGCGCCAGCGTCAGGAAGGATCCGGTGCCGGGACCGAAGAAGCCGTCGTAGAAGCCGATTCCCGAGACGATCAGGGTGATGCCCGCTTTGCCCATCCGCGCGTGGCGATCCACCTGGCTCATGGGTGGCGCGAGCAGGAAATAGAGGCCCATCGCGATCAACAGCACCGGCATGAACGCAGCCAGGAACGCGGAGCTGATGTGCTGCACGGCGGTCGCGCCCAGTGCAGATCCGACAAAGGCGGCAGCGGCCGGCACCGCGAACTGGCGCAGGTCGACGTGGCCCGCACGCCAGAAGGTGAAGAACGCCGACGAAGTGCCGATCGTGCTCTGCAGCTTGTTGGTGGCAAGCGCCGCCACCGGCGGCACGCCGGCCGCCATCATCGCCGGCAGCGTCAGCAACCCGCCCCCGCCCGCCAGCGCGTCGATGGTGCCGGCAAGAAAGGCGATGGCGGCGAGGAAGGCAAGCGTTTCGGCGGCGAACTCCATGCGCCGCGCTTAGGCGCAGGTGGCGGTGGAGGCCAGCCGGTCCGGCCTTCACCGGACCTTTGGGAAACGCACGCTGGCCCGGAGCAACGGACGCATCCCCGCGCAGGCAGCGATTCAGGGCCGAGCAGAGCACCTGCCGATCGCGCGGGACACCCTGAGCTCCCGTCTTCGCGGGAGTACGGCAGGTGTTGCGGGCGCCTTTCGGATCGCGCACCTAATGGAAATCGTGCGAGCGGATCGGGATCACGTCTTCGGGATCGCAGCCGGTGCGGAACGGCGGGTGGTAGTGGGAGCGCGGCTTCCAAACCGCCGGCGGCTTGGCGTCGCGCGGGTCGGGGCCGCTGCCATGGGTGGCGCCATCGCCGCGGCCGGTGAGGCGCGGCAGCTCGAGGTCGCCGATACTCCGCAGCATCGGCGTGCGATCCACCACCCGGTCGGTGATGACATGGATCACCTCGCCCTCCCGCTGCACCCGGCCGACGATCGACACCATCGCCGCCGACATGACGGTGCGGCGCTGCTTCTCGAACCGGTCCGGCCACAGGATCGCGTTGGCGACCCCGGTCTCATCCTCAATGGTGATGAACAGCACGCCCTTGGCGCTGCCCGGCTTCTGGCGGACCAGGATCACGCCGGCCACCTCGACCCGCCGCCCGTCCTTGAGCGAGCCGAGCGCCTTGCACGGCACGACCCCCTCGCCCTCCAGCGCGCTACGCAGGAAGGTGAGCGGATGCGCGCGTAACGACAATTGGGTGGCGCGGTAATCCTCCACCACCTCCCGCCCGGCGGTGAGCGGCTCCAGCGTAACCGGCGCCTCCGCCACTTCTGGCGTCAGCCCGCCCGCGCGCGCGTCGGCCGCGGCGAACAGCGGCAGCGGCGCCGCCGCCAGCCCCTTGATCGCCCATAGCGCCTGCCGCCGGTCGAGCCCCAGCGCCTGGAACCCGTCGGCGCGCGCGATCTTTTCCAGCGCCGCAAGCGGCACGCCCGACCGCCGCCACGCATCCTCGACCGAGGTGAACGGCGTCTCGCCGCGTGCCATCACCAGCCGTGCGGCATCCGCGTTGGACAGGCCGTGCACCACCTTGAACCCCAGCCGCAGCGGCAGCCGCATCTTCGCCGCCGCTTCCGGGGAAAGGTCGGTCGTAGCCGCTCCCAGCAGCCGCGTGTCCCAGCGGCTGTCGTTGATGCACACCGGCCGCACCTCCACGCCATGCTCGCGCGCATCGCGGACGATCTGGGCGGGCGCGTAGAACCCCATCGGCTGCGCGTTGAGCAGGGCCGCGCAGAACACGTCGGGATGGTGGCATTTCATCCAGGACGAGGCATAGGCGATCTTGGCGAACGACGCGGCGTGGCTCTCGGGAAAGCCATAGCTGCCGAACCCCTCGATCTGCTTCACCAGCCGATCGGCGAAGCCTTCGGAGATGCCGTTCTTGTTCATGCCGGCGATCAGCTCCTCGCGGAACTGGCCGACCCCTTGCGTATATTTGAAGGTCGCCATCGCCTTGCGCAGCTCGTCGGCGCGCGCAGGCGTGAAGCCGGCACCCTCGATCGCGACCTTCATCGCCTGTTCCTGGAACAGCGGCACGCCCAGCGTCTTTTCGAGCACCGCCTTCAGCCGCGGGCTCGGATAGTCGAACTCGATATCGGGATTGCGCCGCTTCTGCTCGCGCCGCTTGAGATAGGGATGCACCATGTCGCCCTGGATCGGGCCGGGGCGGACGATCGCGACCTGGATTGCGATGTCGTAGAAGGTCTCCGGCAGCATCCGCGGCAGCATCGCCATCTGGGCGCGGCTCTCGATCTGGAAGACGCCCAGCGTGTCGGCGCGCTGGATCATCGCGAAGGTCGCCGGATCCTCCTTCTGCAGCTCGGGCGAGGCAAGCGTCAGCGCCAGCCGCTTGTGCTCCTCCAAAAGGTCGAACGCGCGCCGCATGCAGCCGAGCATGCCGAGGCCGAGGATATCGACCTTCATGAAGCCGAGTTCCTCGATGTCCTCCTTTTCCCATTCCACCACCCAGCGAGCGGCCATGGCGGCGGGCTCTACGGGCACCAGCCCGTCGAGCCGGTCGCGCGCGAGCACGAAACCGCCGGGATGCTGCGACAGGTGGCGGGGCGTGCCGATCAGCTCGCGCGCCAGCTCCAGCGTCAGCGCCAGCCGCGGATCGGAACGGTCGAGGTTGAGCGCATCGACATGCGCGTCGGCCACGCCCTCGCTCGACCAGCCCCACACTTGGCCTGCGAGCGCACCGGTCATGTCCTCCGGCAACCCGAGCGCCTTGCCGACCTCACGTACCGCGCCGCGTGCGCGAAAGCGGCTGACCACCGCCGTCAGCGCGGCATGGTCGTGGCCATAGGTCTGGTAGATCCACTGGATCACCTCCTCGCGCCGTTCATGTTCGAAGTCGACGTCGATGTCGGGCGGCTCGCCGCGATTGGGGGAGATGAATCGCTCGAACAGCAGCTGGTGCTCGACCGGGTCGATCGAGGTGATGCCGAGCACATAGCAGATCACCGAATTGGCTGCAGAACCGCGGCCCTGGCACAAAATGTCCTGCGCGCGAGCATAGGTGACGATCGAATTGACGGTCAGGAAATAGGCCGCATAGTCCATCAGCCTGACCTGCTCGAGTTCATAGTCGAGCTTGTCGATGTAGCGTTGGTCCGGCCGGCCGTGGAACGGCGGCTGCTGGAACAATGCGTCCAGCGCCTTGCGCGCCAGCTGCTCCAAGGCCTCCTGCGGCGTGCGGCCGTGCATCACGATCTCGTCGGGATAGCGATAGCTCAGCTCCCTGGGCGAAAAGGTGCAGCGTTCGACGATCGCCGCGCCGGCGTGGATCGCCTCCGGCAGATCGGCGAAGCGCCGCTCCATCGTGCCGGGCGGCACGAAGCAGCGGTCGGCCGAACGCTCGCGGCGCAATCCCAAGTCGTCGATGGTGCATTTGCAGCGGATCGCCGTCACCACGTCCTGCAGCATACGGCGTTCGGGCTCGTGGTAGAGCACGTCGCCGGTGGCGAGCGGCCGCAAAGCGAAGCGCGCGGCCTCCTCGGCCGTGCGGTGCAGCCGCAGCCGGTCACCCGGCCGGCGGTGATAGGTCAGGCAGACATGGCCGCGGTCCGACCCGAACAGGTCGGCCATCCAGCGCAGCTCCTCCTCGCGCACGCCGTCGATCCCGGGCACGAGCGATCCGACCAGCCCCTGCGTATCGGCCAGGTCGTCCCAATGGAGGAAGCACTGCCCCTTTTCGCCGTGCTGCGGATCGGCGCGCTTCTTGCCGAGCGTCAGCAGCCGGGTGAGCCGCGACCAGCCAGCCAGATCCTCCGGCCACACCAGCAGCGACGCGCCGGAGACGAGGTCGAGCCGGCACCCGGCCACGAGGCGGATGGGGTTGCCCTGCGCGCTCACCTCGCGCGCGGCGACCAGCGAGCGGACGATGCCTGCCACCGAATTGCGGTCGGTGATGCCGAGCGCCGGCATGCCCATTTCGGAGGCGGTGCCGAACAGCTCCTCCGCCGACGACGCGCCGCGCAGGAACGAAAAGTGGGTGGTGACCTGAAGCTCTGAGTAGGTCATGCGAACATGCCCTGGAGCCACCAGCTGAGATCGCCCGTCTCCCCACGCAAGCCATCGCCGCTGCGGTACAGCCAGAAGCGGTGGCCGTGCTCGTCCTCCACCCGGAAATAGTCGCGCACCGCATCGCGTTCGGCCGGGCGCCGCCACCATTCGCCCGCGATCCGTTCCGGCCCGTCGGCATGCACCACCACATGGGGCACCCCGCGCCAGGTGAAGCGCCGCGGCGGCTGGTCGGGCAGTTCGGCCATGACATGATCGAGCCGCTCGGGCCGGCGCAGCACGCGTACCGGACGCGGCCAGCGCAGGTGCCAGGGGTGGTCGGCCTCCCGACCGTCGAGCCGGCGAACGTCATCCTCGCGCAGCTGGGTCGCGGGCGGATCGGCCGGATCGAGGGGAGCGACCCGCGCCACCGCCCGTTCCGGAACGTCGCTTTCCACCGGCGTGACCCGCCACATGCGCTGCGCGCCGATGCGGTTGACGATCTGGTCGACCAGCGGCCCCAGGTCCGGAGGCGTGTCCTCGACCAGCGCGGCACCCAGCGTCTCCGCGCCCAGCGGCTCGGCGCGACGCACGTGCAACGCCATGGCGTCGATGCCATAGCCGGGCTCCACCGTCTCGATCCGCCGCCCCAGCAGTCGCAACAAATGCTCGGAGTCGCGGCTGGCACGCGCGAGCCCGATGCGCAGCCGCTGCGGCACGCCGTCGACGCGGTCGAGCACCAGTTCCACCTGGCGTGCGCCCAGCCCGGCTTTCCGCAACACCGCCACCAGCCTGGGCACCAGTTCGCCCAGCCAGTGCGCGATCGCCTCTGCCGTGGCAATCGGCTCGGCGAAGCGCTGGCGGACCTGAACCCGCTCCGGCGGCACCACCGGATCGAGCGGTTCGGCACGCGCCCCCAGCGCCTGGTCCAGCCGGGCGAGCACCGCATCGCCGAACCGCCGCGCCAGCTGCCCGCGCGGGAGTGCCCGCAACTGCCCGATCGTCGTCACGCCCAGCCGGGCAAGCAGCTCGATCGCGCTTTCCGGAAGCCGCAACAGCCCGACTGGCAGCGGGTCCAGCGCCTCGGCCTGCGCACCGGGTTGGCAGATTCGCACCGCTGCCCCACCCTGCCGGGCCAGCGCCCAGGCGGCACCGGCCGTATCGGCAATACCGACGCAGGCGTTGACGCCATGCCGCGCGAGCAGGCGCACCAGCCGCAGTGCCATGCGCACCTCGCCGCCATGCAGATGAGCGACGCCCGTCAGGTCGAGCAGCAATCCATCGGGGTCGGACAGGTCGACCACCGGCGTCCAACGGCGCGCGAGCAGCATCGCCAGCCGGCGCAGATCGGCCCGGTCGCCCGCCGGATCGGCATCGCGCACCTGAAGTTCGGGCACCTGCGCGCGTGCCTGGGTGAGCGCCATACCCGGCCGCAGCCCCAGTGCCTGCGCCGCCGGGGAGGCCGCCGCGATCGCCACGCGGCCTCCCTGGCGGGCGACGGTGACCAGCGGCACGGCATCCCTTGCCGCGACAGGACTACCGGGCACTTCCTCCACGCACACCCGCGCGACCAGATCGCCTAGAGTGCGTCCGGTCTGGAAGAAGCGGCCCGCAGCGGCATAGCCCGCGATCGGCTCGCGGCCATGCGCGTCCGGGTGCGGTCCCTCGCCCGGGTACTGCACCGCCGGCATCGCCGCCATCTGCGCCAGCGTCGGGCGGTCCGAGCGCGGAAACGCCTGCGGCTGCGCGAGCGCGTGATGGCTGCACCCGCCCTCGTCCGGCGGCATCGCCTTGAACGGATGGTCCATCACCTCCGAACGCCGGCTGAGCTCGCGAAACGGCGGCTGCTGGTGCAGCGGCAGCGCCGCGATCGCGCGGTCGACCGCCTCGGCATCTGCGGCCCAGGCGGCGGATGCGGGCGAGGCGTCGAGCGGACGGCCCTGGCGATGAACGTCCTTGAAGGGCCGCTCGTCTTTGAACGGATTGTCGGCGGCCACGCTGGTGCGGCCCAGCTCCCGCTGCGGCGGGCGCTGGTGCGTGGGCAGCTGCTCGATCGCAGCCTCCACCTCCGCCCGTGCCCAGCGCGCGCCGGGGCGCCAGCCGCCCTCCCTGGGGACGGAGCACTGGCTGGCGCGCTCGGCCTCGGCCACCCGGCCGATCGCCGCGAAGGCGGAGCCCGTGCGTCCCGCCTCAGGCGGCGCGGCGGTTCGCTCTGCCTGCCGCAGCCGGTCGATCGGCCAGTCGGGCAGGAAGAGCGCAGCGACCCGTTTCATCGCATGCCTCCACGGTCCAGTCGCGGGGCTCGCCACCTTTCTGGCGGACGAGCGCAAGTTTCCATTGGGCACGGCCCACCCCGGCCACCGGCAGCCGCGTCGAGGGGGCCGACGCCACCCGCCAGCGCGTCGATGCGGCCGAGGGCACCGCCAGCGGATCGGCGCCCGCGCGCCCGTGCCGGCGCAGCAGCAGCGCGATGGTGCGCCCGCCCTCCGCCGCCAGCTGCAACCGGCGGGTGGCGGTCATGGAAACGCGCTTGGCCTCGCCGATCACCGCGCCGAGACCCCGGTGGCGCAGCCCCTCCTCCATCAGCTGGAGCAGTTCGGCATCGTCGGCAGCCTCGGCATAGAGCACCCGGTGCGGCCCCAGCCCGACCTGTGCGAGCCCCGGCGCGAACAGGTCTCGGCGGCGCACCACCCACAGCACCGGGCCCCAGGCACGCGCAGCGATTCCCGCCAGGAACAGCGTCGCCGCGCAATCGTCGGCCATGTCCGGCCCGGCGCCTGCCACCTCGTGCAGCGCATCGAGCGCCAGCCCACCTCCGGCCAGCACCGCGTCGAGCGCCGGCACGCCGAACGGCAGCACCTCGCGCCGGCGATAGCGGCCGCATTCGATGGCGCGCAGCTGCGCGCGCAAGGCGTCCAGGACAGGGGCTTGAGCTTGGGTCACGACAACAGCTAGGACTCACGAGGGACTCGATATGTTCCTATTCTGTTCTAATGCGCTCCCGAGTCAACCGCCGATCGCACGACCCTTGCGCGGGCGCCGGCTTGCCATTCCTTTCCCGATGCTTAGGCTCGCCTGCGACCCTTATCGGAGCCCCTGATGACCGCACGCCTGCGCGCCGTTCTGGCCGCGACCACGATCCTCGCCCTTTCCCCTGCAGGAGCCGCCATGGCGCAGACCTCCGCCACAGCGACTTCCGTCGATGCAACCCCGCTGCTCGCCCCCTGGGGCGGCCCCTATGGCGGCGTGCCGCCGTGGGACAAGGTGACGCCGGCGATGTTCCCCGCCGCCTTCCCGGTCGCGATGGCCGAGCTGCGCCGCGACGTGCTCAAGATCCGCGACGACAAGCGCCCGGCGACCTTCCAGACCGTGATCGAGCCGATGGAACTCGCCGGCGACACGATGGACCGGGTCGAGTCGATGTGGGGCGTCTATTCGAGCAACCTCGCCACCAAGGAGGTGCAGGCGATCGACCGCGAGTGGAGCCCCAAGCTCTCCGCCTTTTATGACGAGCTCTATCTCGACCCCAAGCTGTTCGCGCGGGTGAAGGCGGCATACGACGGCCGCGCTAGCCAGAAGCTCGATCCCAAGCAGCTGCGGCTGCTCGAGCGCACCTATCGCAGCTTCGTGCGTCGCGGCGCGCTGCTGACCGATGCGCAACGGGTGCAGGTGTCGCAGCTCAACCAGGCGCTGTCGGTCGCCTACAACAGCTTCAGCGAAAAGGTGCTGGCCGACGAGGAGACCTGGATCGTCGTCGACGATGCCAAGCAGCTTGCGGGCCTGCCCGACAGCTTCGTCGCCTCGCTCAAGGCCGCGGCCGACGAACGCAAGCTTCCCGGCAAGTGGGCGATCGTCAACACCCGCTCCTCCGTCGCGCCGGTGCTGACCTATGCCACCGACCGGGCGTTGCGCGAAAAGGTGTGGCGCGCGTTCGTCAATCGTGGCGACAACGGCGGTGCCAACGACACCAACGCGACCATCGCCGAGATCCTGAAGCTGCGCCAGCAGCGCGCCAAGCTGCTCGGCTTCCAGAACCACGCCTGGTACCGCATGGACGACACCATGGCGGAGACGCCGGCCAACGCCATGTCGCTGATGATGCGCGTGTGGCCCGCCGCGGTCGCCCGCGTCCACCAGGAGGTCGCCGACATGCAGGCCCTCGCCAACCAGGGCGGCGCCAAGATCACCATCGAGCCGTGGGACTATCGCTTCTACGCAGAGAAGGTGCGCAAGGCGAAGTACGACCTGGATGAGAGCGAGGTGAAGCCCTACCTCCAGCTCGACAACATCCTCCAGGGTGCGCTCTACGCCGCCGGCCGACTCTACGACCTCGATTTCAAGGAGAACACGGGGCAGATCCCGGTGTTCGATCCGGCGGTGCGCACCTTTGTCGTCACCGACAAGCGCGACGGGCACAATGTCGGCGTCTTCTACTTCGATGCCTACGCTCGGTCCGGCAAGCGCTCGGGCGCCTGGGCTACGGCCTATCGCCGCCAGCAGGAGCTGGGCGGCCACAAGAACGTGCTGGCGTCCAACAACAACAATTTCGTGAAGGGCGCGCCCGGCCAGCCGACGCTCATCAGCCTGGACGACGCGACCACGCTGTTCCACGAATTCGGCCACGCCATCCACAGCTTCCTGCAGAACGTGAAATATCCGGGGCTCGCCGGCACGCCGCGCGACTTCGTGGAGTACCCCAGCCAGGTGAACGAGAACTGGCTGCTCACCCGCGACGTGCTCGATCGCTATGCCAAGCACTATCAGACCGGCGCACCGATGCCGCAGGCGCTGGTGGACAAGATCGAGAAGTCGTCGACCTTCAACCAGGGCTTCGACACGGTCGAATATCTCTCGTCGGCGATCGTCGACATGAAGCTGCACGACCGCGACACGCCGGTGACCGACGTCGATGCGTTCGAGCGCGAGACGCTGGCCGAGCTGGGGATGCCGAAGGAGATGGTGATGCGGCACCGCCTGCCGCAGTTCAACCACCTGTTCTCGTCCGACGCCTATAGCGCCGGCTATTACAGCTACCTGTGGTCGGAAACGATGGACGCCGACACCTGGGCGGCGTTCACCGAGACGGGCAACGTCTGGGACAAGGCGACCGCCGATCGCTTCCGCACCGTGCTGCTGTCGACCGGCAACGAGACCGATCGCAAGCAAGCCTATCGCGCGTTCCGCGGCCGCGACCCGGACGTCAACGCCCTGTTCAAGCGGCGTGGCTTTCCGGTGAAATAAGCGGCAGGAGGTCCGCGGTGTCAGCCGGTGCCGCGGACCTCAGCCGGAGGGCTGCTGACGGCCATCATCGGGTTCGTTCCTGGCCTGCCACGGCCAACGCCCGTCGATCTCCACCTCCAGCGAGAAGCTGAGGAAAGTACGGATCAGGACGATGCCGGCGAGCACCGCCAGGCTTTCGAGCGTCGGCTCGATCGCCACCGTGTTGATGATGTCGGCCGCGACCAGCAGCTCCAGCCCCAGCAGGATCGAGCGGCCCAGGTTGGATCGCAGCCGCTTGTAGGCGGCGCCTGCCGGGCACCGCCGCAGATCGCGGACATAGCGCACGCCGGACACGGCGGCGCCGAGCAGCAGCACCGCGACACCGACGACCTCCACCGCGCGCGTGACGCCGTGGATGGCCGAAAGCAGCAGGGATTCGTCGATCATTTCCGGTCAACCGCCGGGCAGGACCGGCGTTCCGGCCGACCGATCAGGCGATCAGGCGTGCGACCTCCGCATAGTCCGCTGCGATGTCTTGGACGCCGATGCGGCGCAGCACGTCGGCGTGGCCGATGCCGCAATGCTGGCCGGCGCACAGGCCGATGACGTGCGCACCCGATGCCACCGCACCGGTTGCGCCCACCGGCGAGTCCTCCAGGATCACGCAGCGTTCGATCGGCACGCCGAGCGCGTCGGCAGCATAGAGATAGAGGTCCGGCGCCGGCTTGCCGCGGGTGACATGCTCGCGCCCGCTGAACACCTTTTCGCCGAACGCGTCGCGCAGACCCAGATGGTCGAGATGTGCGGTGATCCAGCGCGTCGAACTCGACGAGGCGATCGCGCGCGGCAGTTCGCGCGGCAGCGATCGGACGAAGGTGACCGCACCCGCCACTTCCTCGATCCCCTCGGCGACCGCGCGCGCATCCTCTGCGGCACGGGCCTCGTGGAAGTCGGCCGGGATCGGGCGCCCCAGGAACGCCTCCACCTCGTCCAGGAAGTCCTTGCCCGCACGACCCATGAAGCGCGCCATCGCCTCGGCGGTGTCGATCGGGTGGCCGGCGGCCGTCAGGTAATCGGCAAGGTGGCGGTTGCCCGCCCATTCGCTTTCCAGCAGCACACCGTCGAAGTCGAACAGGATCGCGTCGAACCGCATCAGCGTGCCCCGAACAAGGCGGTGCCGACCCGCACATGGGTGGCCCCCAGCGTCACCGCGGTCTCGTAATCCCCGGACATGCCCATGCTGAGCCCCGGCAGGCCGTTGTCGTCGGCAAGCTTCGCCAGCAGCGCGAACCAAGGCGCCGGCTCCAGCTCCAGCGGCGGGACGCACATCAGCCCGATTACCGGCAGTTCGGCGCTCCGAGCCTCGGCAAGCAGTGCCGCCAATTCGGGGACCGCGACGCCGCCCTTCTGCGGCTCGTCGCCGATGTCGACCTGCACGAAGCAGGCGGGGCGTCGGTCGTGCCGGTCCATCGCCTTGGCGAGGGCGGCGACCAGCGACGATCGGTCGAGCGAATGGATCGCGTCGAACAGCGCCACCGCGTCATCAGCCTTGTTGGACTGAAGCTGCCCGACCAGGTGCAGCTCGATGTCCGGCGTCGCCTCGCGCAGCGCCGGCCATTTCGCCTGCGCCTCCTGCACGCGGTTCTCGCCGAACACGCGCTGGCCCGCGGCGATCAGCGGGGCGATGGCGGGGGCCTCGTGCGTCTTGGAGACCGCGATCAGGCTGGTGGCGCCGGCCGGGCGCTTGGCGAGCTGCTCGGCGCGCGCGATCCGCTCGCGCACATCGGCCAGCCGCTGGGGGGCATCGTCGGTGATCATCGGGGGCGCTATAGGTAGCACGATGCGTGCCCGCCAGCCCCTCCCCCGCCAATGGCTGATGACCGACCCGCGGATGGGCGAGGCGCTATGGGACGCGCTCGAACGGCTGCCGCGCGGCGCGGGCGTGGTGTTCCGCCACTATCAGCTGCCGCCCCAAGAGCGCGCCGCGCTGTTCGCGCGTGTCCGGCGCATCGCACGGCGCCGGCGGCTGGTGCTGCTCGTTGCCGGGGCCCGCCTGCCAGGCGCCGACGGTCGGCATGGCACGCGCAGCGCAGTCCCAAAGCAAGGGATCGCGACTCGGCCCGCACACCATCGTCGCGATGTGGTGGCCGCCCGCCGCGACCGAGTCGACGCCGTGTTCGCCTCCCCGGTCTTCGCCACCCGCTCCCACCCGGGCGCTCCCGCGCTCGGACGAGTCCGCTTCGGAAGGATGATTCGAGGAGCCGGTATCCCGGTGATCGCACTCGGCGGCATGGATGCACGGCGCGCGCGCAGCCTGGCCGGCTTCGGCGTTCACGGCTGGGCTGCGATCGACGCCTGGACGCGCTAGCGCCCGGCCGGATCAGAAGCGGAAGGCGGTGCCCACGTAGAGCGCCTGGCTATCCCGACGCGTGTCCTCGATCCGCAGGAGCCGGTCCTTGTCGGACTTGTAGCGCACGCCCGCCGTCACGTCAAAGTGACGGGTCAGCGAATAGGACCCCCCGACGTCGATCGACGCGCTGGGTACATCCGCCACCAGCTTGGCCTGATCGACCAGCGGCTTTTCGCCGCCCACGGTCACGCTGCTGGTACGACGCGCCGCCTTGCCGACCGCCGCACCGATGCGATCGCGATTGCCCGGCTGCGCGCCCAGGTCGAGCTTGGCGAGATCGCCGACGGCGGCGAAACGCTTCCAGCCGACCGAGGTCCCGAGGTTATAGGCGATAGGCGCAAGCGTCGGGCCGACATTGGTGTCGACCGCCGCATGTTCCGAAGCGGCAGCCGGCTGCGTACGCGCACGCACCGCGACGGTCACGGCACGCTTGCTGATTCGCTGGCCTTCCGAAGGCGTAAAGCGGAAGCTGCTGCCGTCGATCCCGCTGCGCGCGAGAACCGCGGCGAGCTTGGGATCGGCAGACGAGGGCGTGAAGCCGCCGATGCTGCTGACGGGGGCCGCACGGCGAAAAGCCACGGCACGCGAGCCTTCCGGCGCACCCAGCGCAGGCGCGATCAAGGCTCCGGCGGCGCTCAGCACCCCGATCCCCAATCCAGCCATGGCGCGCATCGTAAGCACCCGGTTTCTCCTCCCGCTTCAAAATCGCGCTAGCATGATTCCGTTGCACGTCGCCACCGGCCGGATACGATTCCGGTGAACTGTTGCAATCCGCCCACATGCCGCCCCCGTACTGCCTCCGGGCCACGCCGCTTGCGGCCGCACCGCGACCCTCTATAGAAGCAGCCGATGTTCCGTTCTTCCAAGGAAACGCCGATGATCCGCCCGTTGCGCACCGCGATCCTGGGTCCGCTCGCGATTGCCCTCACGCTCACCGCCTGCGGCAGCCGCAAGGACGATCTGAAGGCCGATCTCGCCGCCTCCCAGGTGACGACCATCGGCGTCAACAGCTATCTGTGGCGCGCCAGCCTCGACACGCTCAGCTTCATGCCGCTGCTCCAGACCGATTCGAACGGCGGCGTGATCGTCACCGACTGGTATGTGAATCCGGCCACGCCGACCGAGCGCATGAAGGTCACCGTCAGCATCCTGGACCAGGATCTGCGCGCCGACGCCCTGCGCGTGGCGGCGCTCCGCCAGGTCCAGCAGAACGGCCAGTGGGTGGAGGCGCCAGTGCAGGCCGCCACCGTCCAGAAGCTGGAAGACATTATCCTGACCCGTGCGCGCGACCTGCGCCGCGGCGCGCTGATCGGCTGAGGCAAGCACCCCTGAAATGGCCTCGCGTTTCAATGCACTGAAGGCGGATGCGGCCTGGCAGAAGCTGTGGGAAGACCGCCGCACCTTCGCCGCCCGCGACGATAGCCCGCGCCCCAAGAGCTATGTGCTCGAGATGTTCCCCTATCCGTCGGGGCGCATCCACATGGGCCACGTCCGCAACTATACGATGGGCGACGTGCTGGCGCGCTTCCGCCGGATGACCGGCTATGAAGTGCTCCACCCGATGGGCTGGGACGCGTTCGGCATGCCGGCCGAGAATGCCGCCATGGAAAAGGGCGTGCACCCCGGTGGGTGGACCCGCGACAACATTGCCACGATGAAGGCGCAGCTCAAGCGCCTGGGCTTCGCACTCGACTGGACCCGCGAGCTCGCCACTTGCGAGCCGGACTATTACGGCCATGAGCAGGCGCTGTTCCTGCACCTCTATGCGGCGGGCCTGGTCTATCGCAAGGAATCGGCGGTCAATTGGGACCCGGTCGACATGACCGTGCTCGCCAACGAGCAGGTGATCGACGGCCGCGGCTGGCGCTCGGGCGCGCTGGTCGAGAAGCGCAAGCTCTCCCAGTGGTTCCTGAAGATCACCGACTTCGCCGACGAGCTGCTCGACGGCCTCCAGACGCTCGATCAGTGGCCCGACAAGGTCAAGCTGATGCAGGAGAACTGGATCGGCAAGAGCCGCGGCATGAAGATCCGCTTCCAGGTGTCGGACGGCCAGCCGGTCGAGGTCTTCTCGACGCGCCCCGACACGATCTTTGGCGCGAGCTTCGTGGCGGTCGCCGCCGACCACCCGATCGCGCAGGCAGCTGCTGCCCGCGATCCGGAGGCGCAGGCGTTCATCGACCGCTGCAAGCAGGGCGGCACCACTGCGGCCGAGATCGAGACGCAGGAAAAGCTCGGCTACGACACCGGCGCCACCGCGACGCACCCGTTCACCGGGCTGCCGATGCCGGTGTTCATCGCGAATTTCGTGCTGATGGAATATGGCACCGGCGCCGTCATGGGCGTGCCGGCGCACGACCAGCGCGACCTGGACTTCGCGCGCAAATACCAGCTGCCGGTGCGCCGCGTGGTGGCCGACGGGGAGCACCGCGATCCGCTGTTCGAAGGCGACGAGGCCTATACCGGCGGTGGGCCGCTGGTGAACTCCGACTTCCTCGACGGCATGGACGTGGACGCCGCCAAGGCGGCAGTGATCGCACGCGGCGAGGCTGAGGGCTGGGGCGAAGGAACCACCGTGTGGCGCCTGCGCGACTGGGGCGTTAGCCGCCAGCGCTATTGGGGCACGCCGATCCCAATCATCCACTGCGAGGCGTGCGGCGCGGTGCCGGTCCCGCAGGACCAGCTGCCGGTCGTGCTGCCCGAGGACGTCAGCTTCGACGTGCCCGGCAACCCGCTCGATCGCCATCCGACCTGGAAGCACGTCGACTGCCCCACCTGCGGCAAGCCGGCGCGGCGCGAGACGGACACGCTCGACACCTTTGCGGATTCGTCCTGGTACTTCATCCGCTTCGCCAGCCAGCCCAAGGACAAGCCGTTCGACAAGGACGTCGTCGCCCAGTGGCTGCCGGTCGGGCAGTACATCGGCGGCGTCGAGCATGCGATCCTGCACCTGCTCTACGCGCGCTTCTGGACGCGCGCGCTCAAGCGCACCGGGTTGATCGACGTGGCCGAGCCGTTCACCGGCCTGTTCACCCAGGGCATGGTGACGCACGAGACCTACAAATCCTCGGACGGTCGCTGGCTGGGTCCTGCGGAAGTGCAGGACGGCGTGGAGATCGCGACCGGTGAGGCCATCACGGTCGGCCGCGTCGAGAAGATGTCCAAGTCGAAGAAGAACACCGTCGATCCCGGTCCGATCGTCGACCAATATGGCGCGGACGCGGTGCGGTGGTTCATGCTGTCCGACAGCCCGCCCGAGCGCGACCTGCCGTGGAGCGAGGCGGGCATCGAGGGTTCGTGGCGCTTCGTCCAGCGGCTGTGGCGGCTGTTCGACGGCCTCACCGAACAGGCGGATGCCGAGGGCGCCGACAAGCCGCTCGACCGCAAGCTGCACCAGACGATCGCCGGCATCGCCGCCGACGTCGAGGCGCTGGCGTTCAACAAGGCGGTCGCCAAGCTCTATGAGCTCACCGGCATGATCGAAAAGGCCGCGCCTTCCGCGTCGCGCACCCAGGCGATCCGCACGCTCATGCGGCTGGTGGCGCCGATGGTGCCGCACATCGCCGAGGAAGCCTGGGCCGCAAACGGCGGCGACGGGCTGATCGCCGACGCGCCCTGGCCGGAAGTCGACGCCGCGCTCTTGGTCGAGGATGAGGTCACCGTCGCGGTGCAGGTCAACGGCAAGCTGCGCGACACGCTGACCCTGCCCAAGGGCACCTCGCGCGAGGATGCGGAGGCCGCGGCGCTCGCCTCGGCCAACGTCCAGCGCGCGATGGAGGGCAAGCCCCCGCGCAAGGTGATCGTGGTACCCGATCGCCTGGTGAACATCGTCGCATGATCCGGCGCGCCGCCCCGCTGCTGCTCGCCTGCCTGCCGCTGGCCCTCGCCGGCTGCGGTCTGCGGCCGCTCTATGCAGGCGGCGAGTCCGGACCAGTGCGCGCGCTGCTCTCGGGCGTCGAGGTCGCCCCCATTCCCGGCCAGAACGGTTGGCTGATGTCGACCGCGCTGCGCGACCGGCTGCGTGCCGAGGGCGCACCGCGCTACCGGCTGCAGGTCGCGCTCGACGACGAGATCACCGGCCTGGGCGTTCGTCGCGACGATGCGGTGACGCGGGAGCGCCGCACGCTGCGCGCGCGTTATCAACTGGTCGACGCGGCGAGCGGCGAGACGGTACTCGACGCCACCGCCGGGTCGGACGTCGGCATCGACGTGGTGAGCTCCGAATACGCCACCATCGCCGCCGAGCAATCGGCGCTGGAGCGGCTGTCGGGCATCGTCGCGGACCAGATCATCAGCCGCCTGGCGCTCTACGCGCAGCGGACCGACCTCCCCGCCGGGCAGTGAAGGCCAAGCCCGATACCCTGGGGCCGCGGCTCGACAAGCCTGCCGCCGACATCCGCCTCTACCTGCTGCACGGGCCCGACGAGGCAGGCGCGGCCGAGCTCGCCCAGCGGCTCGCCCGCGCGATAGGCCCCGAGGCGGAACGCATCGAGTTCGAGGGCAACGCGCTCAAGGCCCGCCCCGGCGCGCTCGCCGACGAAGCCGCGTCGCTCTCGCTGTTCGGCGGTGCCCGCTACATCCGCGTCAATGCGATGGGCGAGGAGTCGCTGGAGGCGGTGACGCTGCTGCTGTCCGCCGAGCGCGCCGGCAATCCGGTGGTGGCGCTCGCCCCCTCGGTGAAGGGCACGGGCAAGCTCGTGAAGCTCGTGTCGGCCGCCTCCAACGCCTTTGAATGCGCCTGCTACGTGCCCGATGCACAAGCCGCCGCCCGACTGGCGACGGCGCTCGGGCGCGACCAAGGCCTGCGCCTCAGCCACGAAGCGGCCGAGCATCTTGCCGTGGCGAGCGGCGGCGATCGTGCGATCCTGGCGCGCGAGATCGAGAAGCTGGCACTGTTCCTCGACGCCGCGCCCGACCAGCCCCGCGACGCCGGCTTGCCCGCGCTCGACGCGATCGGCGCAGACTTGGGCGAGGCGGAGATGTTCGGTGCGATCGCCGCGATCGTCGGCGGCGACGCCGCCACCGCCGGCGCGGAGGTCGCGGCGCTCGAGGCCGGCGGCAACCATTCGGTGCCGCTGCTGCGCATGACGGTCCGCAAACTCCTGTCGCTCGCCGAGATGCGCGCCGAGATCGACGCCGGCGACCGCCCCGCCGACGTGATCGAGCGCCACCGCGTGTTCTTCCGCGAGAAGCAGCCGACGATGGACGCGCTGCGCCGCTGGAGTTCGCCGCAACTCGCCCGCGCAATCGACCGGCTGCGGCAGACCGAGCGCGCCACCATGTCCGGGGCGAGTGCGGGCGATGTGCTGACGGCACATGTCGCGGTGGCGGCTGCGCGGAGTGTGCGGCGGTAGAGAGACTCAGCCTTCCCTCACCCCCTTTTCCGTTTCCTTCCCCCTTCCCCGTTCGTGCCGAGTAGAGATCGAGTAGCTGCGCAAGCAGCGTATCGAGAGCTCGTATTGAGGTGCGGTCCCGCGCGGCCACCCTCCCTCGATACGCCGTCTCGATACGCGGCTGCGCCGCTACTCGACGGCTACTCGGGATGAACGGGGGGAGGGAGAAGGGAGAAGACGAGCCCCTTTTGACGCCCGCGCAAAAGCAGGGCAGGGCGTCCGCAACCCCTTTCCTGGATTCCCGATGCCCACCGCTTCCGACCGCCGCACCTTTGCGATCATTTCCCACCCCGACGCCGGCAAGACCACGCTCACCGAAAAGCTGCTGCTGTTCGGCGGCGCGATCCACCTGGCGGGCGAGGTCAAGGCGCGCGGCGCCGCCCGGCGTGCGCGCTCCGACTGGATGAAGATCGAGCAGCAGCGCGGCATCTCCGTCACCTCCTCGGTGATGACGTTTGAGCGCGAGGGCGTGACCTTCAACCTGCTCGACACGCCAGGCCACGAGGACTTTTCCGAAGACACCTACCGTACGCTGACCGCGGTCGATTCGGCGGTGATGGTGATCGACGTCGCCAAGGGCATCGAGAGCCAGACGCGCAAGCTGTTCGAAGTGTGCCGCCTGCGCAACGTGCCCATCATCACCTTCGTCAACAAGGTCGATCGTGAGGGGCGCGCGGTGTTCGAGACGCTGGACGAGGTCGCCGACCTGCTCCAGCTCGACGTCACGCCGATGACGTGGCCGGTCGGCATGGGCGGCGCGTTCGAAGGCATCTATGACCTGCGCAGCAACCGCCTGCTGCTGCCGGAAGGGCCGAGCCGCGAGTTCCAGGGCAAGGTGGTCGAGACCACCGGCCTCGACGATCCCAAGCTCGACGAGCTGCTGTCTGCAGAGGGCGTCGCCAAGCTGCGCGAGGACGCGGAGCTGGCGATGGCGGGCTATGCCGAGTTCGATGGCGAAGCCTATCGCAACGGCGACCTGACGCCGGTCTACTTCGGCTCGGCGCTCAAGGAGTTCGGCGTCGACTCGCTCATCAAGGCGCTTGCCGAATACGCCCCGCCGCCGCGCCCGCAGCCGGCCGAGCCGGCGCCGGTCGACCCGAGCAACCCGGAAGTCACCGGCTTCGTGTTCAAGGTCCAGGCCAACATGGACCCCAACCACCGCGACCGCATCGCCTTCATGCGGCTGTGCTCGGGCACCTTCAAGCGCGGCATGAAGCTTATCCCCTCGGGCCACGGCAAGCCGATCGCGGTGCACTCGCCGATCCTGTTCTTCGCGCGCGAGCGCGAGCTGGCGGACGAGGCGTTTCCGGGCGACATCATCGGCATTCCCAACCACGGCACGCTGCGCGTCGGCGACACGCTGTCGGAGCGGGCCGACGTGCGCTTCACGGGGCTCCCCAATTTCGCGCCGGAAATCCTGCGCCGCGTCGCGCTCAAGGATCCGACCAAGACCAAGCAGCTGCGCAAGGCGCTGGACGACATGGCCGAGGAGGGCGTGACCCAGGTCTTCTATCCCGAGATCGGCTCGAACTGGATCATCGGCGTGGTCGGCCAGCTCCAGCTGGAGGTGCTGCTCAGCCGCCTGGATGCCGAGTACAAGGTCGCCGCCGGACTGGAACCGGCGCCGTTCGAAACCGCGCGCTGGGTGTCGTCGGAGGATCCGGCGGACCTCAAGACCTTCGCCGACCTCAACCGCACCGCCATGGCCAAGGACCGCGACGGCAACCCGGTGTTCCTCGCCAAGTCGGCGTGGGAAGTCGGCTATGTCGCAGACCGCTACCCGAACGTCCGCTTCGCCGCGACGCGCGAACGGTAAAACATTGTGCTGCTGCGCAGGCAGGAGCCCAGGGCCAAGCAGAACCACGGTTGCGCCTGAAACCCTGGGCTCCCGCCTGCGCGGGAGCACGGGAACCCCCGCTCCCTCTGCGCAGAGTTGGGGGGGGCGACACCAACCACAACCGTTCGTGCTGAGTAGGGGCTGAGCTTGTCGAAGCCCCGTATCGAAGCACCTGCGCCGGTCCTTCGATACGCCATTTCGACTGCGCTCAACGGCACCTCAGGACGAACGGTCGTGCCTGGGTCTTCGAAGCTCACCCGCTGTTGCGCAAGGCCGTCGCGATCGCGTTGATCGATAGCAGGATGCCCTCCCCGATCCGCGCATCCTCCTCGCCGGCACGATGCCGCTTCAGCAGCTCGATCTGCAGCAGGTTGAGCGGCTCGATGTACGGCAACCGCAACCGGATCGACGTCTCCAGCGCCGGATGCTTCTCCAGCAGCCGCGTCTGGCGGGTGACGGTGAGCAGCCCATCCTGCGTCGCCTGCCAGCCGTCGCGGATGCGCCCGAAGATCGCCTCCCCAAGCGCCCGATCCTCCACGAGCGCCGCATAGCGCGCGGCGATCCCCATGTCGGACTTGGCCAGCACCATCTCCATGTTGGCGAGCGTCGCGGCGAACAGCGGCCAGCCGCTCGCCATCTCGCGCAGCAGCCCCTTGTCCTCGAACGCGGCGATCGCCTGGCCGACGCCGTACCAGCCGGGCAGCATCACCCGCGCCTGCGCCCAGCTGAACACCCACGGGATGGCGCGCAAGTCCTCGATCGCGTCGGATTTCTTGCGGCTTGCCGGGCGCGATCCGATCTTGAGCCCCGCGATCTCGCTGATTGGCGTCATTTGGCGGAAGAAGGTCCGGAAGCCTTCGGTCTCATAGACCAGCCCGCGATAGGCGCGGAACGCCGTCTCGGAGAGCGTGTCCATCGCCGCGGCGAAGCGCCCGTAATCGGCGGGCGCCAGCCGCTCCGGCTCCAGGCTGGCCAGCAGGGTCGCGGAGGCCATCGCCTCCAGGTTGGTGGTGGCACTCGCGCGCGTGCCGTATTTCGCGGCGATCACCTCGCCCTGTTCGGTGATGCGGATGCGGCCCTGCACTGTGCCGGGCGGCTGCGCCTGGATCGCCGCGAACGAGGACCCGCCCCCGCGCCCGACCGCGCCGCCGCGGCCGTGGAACAACTGCATGCGAACCCCGGCCTCCTCGAACACCGGCCGGAGCGCGGTCGACCCGCGGCTCAGCTGCCAGGTGGAGGTCAGATAGCCGCCGTCCTTGTTGGAGTCGGAATAGCCGATCATCACTTCCTGGTGCCCACGCACGCTTGCCACCGCGGCCACCTCGGGCAGCGCGAACCAGGCGCGCATGATCTCGGGCGCCGCCTCCAGGTCGCCGATCGTCTCGAACAGCGGGATGGCCATGACATGCGCCTGCGGCGGCGCGCCCGGCACGTACAGCCCTGCTTCCTTCAGGAGCAGGTTGACCTCCAGCAGGTCCGACACGGATTGCGCCATCGAGACGATATAGTGGCGGATGCAGTCGCGGCCGTAGCGGGCATGGGCTTCGGCCGCAGCATGGAGAATCGCCAGCTCGGACGCCGTCTCCTCCGAATAGACGGCATAGGGCGAGGTCAGCGGTCGTGGGCTCGCCAACTCGCGGCGGAGCAGCGCCACCCGCGCGTCTTCGTCGAGGGCGGCATAGTCCTCCGCGACCCCGCCCGCCTTCAGCAGTTCGGCGACGACGCGCTCGTGCACGGCGCTGTTCTGGCGCATGTCGAGGGTTGCCAGGTGGAAGCCGAAGGTCTCCACCGCCCGGATGAGCCGGCCCAGGGCGCCGCCGCTCGCCAGGGGGCCGTTGCCGCCGATAGTGAGCGCATGCGCAAGCGCCGTCAGATCCTCCCGCAACGCAGCCGGGTCGGGATAGCGTTCCCCGTCCAGGGCGGCGGGCCGCGGCGGCGCCTTGCCCGTCAGTGCCCGATAGGTGGCGGCGAGCCGTGCGTAGATGCCCGACAAAGCGCGGCGGAATGGCTCGTCGGCGCGGCTTGCGGCCGTATCCCCGCTCCGCTCCGCCAGCGCCTCGACGCCCGCGTCCACGGTCGCATGTTCGGTCGAGATCGACAGCTCGGCGCCCAGCGCATGCACCGCGTCCAGATAGTAGCCCAGCACCGCCTCGGCCGAGCGCGACAGCGCCAGCCGCAGCGAGTCCGCGGTGACATAAGGATTGCCGTCGCGATCGCCGCCGATCCAGCTGCCGGGGCGCAGGAACGATGCGGGCCGCGCGCCCAGCGCCCGTTCCCAGCGCGCGTAGAGTGCGGGCAGCGTCGGCAGGAACACGTCCCGCAGGTAGCTGAGCGCGGTCTCGACCTCGTCCGCCACATACAGTCGCTCGCGGCGCAGCACACGGGTCTGCCACAGGAGCGCGATCTGCCGGAGGATCGCCTCGTCGACCTGATCGCCGTCCTCGGTCTCCTCCACGCCGCCGTCCCGCAGCGCCATCAGTTCGGCGATGCGGTTCCGGTGGTCGATCATGCTCTTGCGCCGCACCTCGGTCGGATGGGCGGTCAGCACCGGCATCAGCAGCGCGTCGTCGAGCAGCGCGAGCACCGCATCGCGGCCGATGCCGTGCTTCCCCAATCGCTCCAGCGCATGGACGACGTCCGCCCCGGCCTCCGCCGCCACGCCCTGCCGGTCCTCGGCAAGGTTCGCGAGCATCGAGAACAGCATGAAGCCGCGCACGAACGCGATCGTCTCGTCCAGCGTCAGCCGGTCGAGCCCCGGATCAATCGCGTCCGCGCCAGCCACCCCGCGGTGGCGATCGACCGAAGTCGCGCGGATGTACTCGATGCGCTTGAACAGATCCTCGCCGCCATAGGCGCGGATCACGTCGCCAAGCAGTCGGCCGAGAAAGCGGACATCGGGATTATTGGTGATCGCGGGAAGGCTGGCCATGCCGGGTTGCTGCGCTGCGGAAGCGCTCTGGTCAACCGGCTCTTTTCGTTTCGTGCGTCAAAGCGATTCAATCCGTAGCAAAATTACCGCTACCAGAAGTTCTGCCCGGCGGCACCACACCGCCGGGCAGCACAAATCACACGTCGAGGTTGGCGACGCTCAGCGCGTTTTCCTGGATGAACTCGCGGCGGGGCTCCACAACGTCGCCCATCAGGCGCGTGAAGATCTCGTCCGCGACGTCCGCCTGCTCGATCGCGACGCGCAGCATCGAGCGGTTCTGCGGATCGAGCGTGGTTTCCCACAGCTGTTCCGCATTCATCTCGCCCAGCCCCTTGTAGCGCTGGATCGACAGGCCCTTGCGCCCGGCGGCGAGAATCGCGTCGAGCAGCTGGCTGGGCCGTGCGATCAGCACCTCGCCCTTGGCGGCGGTGACCGGCGTCGCTTCGCTCTCCTCCAGGTCCGCGACCGGATTGTCGGCATCGCTCGCCTGGGCACCGCGCGCCGGCACCAGCTTGCCCGTGGCAGCGTAGCTCTCGACCTCCTCGGCCGTCAGCGCGTGGAGCTTGCGCCCCTCGGCCGAGGTCAGGAAGGCGGCCTCGATCACATGGTGATCGGTGACGCCGCGCCACACGCGACGGAAGTGGAGCGCCCCCTCTTCGGAGATGCTGGCACTCCAGCGGGCGTCGCCATCGGTGCTGTCGAGGCGGCGGACCGCATCCGCCAGCCGCTCCTCGCGCTGGGCGCGCGACGCTTCTGGATCGAGCGTGCCGGACAGCGCCAGCACCTCGACGATCTCGGGCGCATAGCGGCGCGGGACGTAGCGCATCAGCGTGCGCATGCGCCGCGCATGATCCACCAGCGTCTTGAGGTCGCTGCCGCTGCGGTCACCGGCCGGCGTCTCCAGCACCTGCGCGGCGACGCCCGCGTCCACCAGATAGGCGTCCAGCGCTGCGTCGTCCTTGAGATACACCTCCGACCGGCCGCGCGTCGCCTTATAGAGCGGCGGCTGGGCGATATAGAGGTGCCCCGCCTCGATGATCTGCGGCATCTGCCGGTAGAAGAAGGTGAGCAGCAGGGTGCGGATATGGGCGCCGTCGACGTCCGCGTCCGTCATGATGACGATCTTGTGGTAGCGCAGCTTTTCCAGGTTGAAGTCGTCGCGGCCGATGCCGGTGCCCATCGCCTGGATCAGCGTGCCGATCTCGCGCGACGAGAGCATCCGGTCGAAGCGCGCACGCTCGACGTTCAGGATCTTGCCGCGCAACGGCAGGATCGCCTGGAAGTGGCGGTCGCGGCCCTGCTTGGCCGAACCGCCGGCCGAGTCACCCTCCACCAGGAACAGTTCGGACTTGGCGGGGTCGCGCTCCTGGCAGTCGGCCAGCTTTCCGGGCAGCGACGCGATGTCCATCACGCCCTTGCGGCGGGTGAGCTCGCGCGCCTTCTTGGCGGCCTCGCGCGCGGCGGCGGCGTCGATCACCTTCTGGATGATCTGGCGCGCGACCGCCGGGTTTTCCTCCAACCACTCCGCCAGCTTGTCGGCCATCAGCGATTCAAGCGGCTGGCGGACTTCGGAGGAGACCAGCTTGTCCTTGGTCTGCGAGCTGAACTTGGGGTCCGGCAGCTTGACCGAGACGATCGCGGTCAGCCCCTCGCGCATGTCGTCGCCGGTGAGGGTGACCTTCTCCTTCTTCAGCGCGCCCGACTTGTCGGCATAGTTGTTGATCGTGCGGGTCAGCGCCGCACGAAACGCCGCCAGATGCGTGCCGCCATCCCGCTGCGGGATGTTGTTGGTGAAGCACAGCACGTTCTCATAGTAGCTGTCGTTCCACTCCAGCGCGACATCGATGCCGACGTCGTCGCGATGGCCGGTGATCGCCACCGGATCCGGCATCAGCGGCTGCTTGTTGCGGTCGAGCCACTTCACGAAGGCAGCGATGCCGCCCTCGTAGAACAGCTCCACTTCGCGCCGCTCCTCGTGCCGGGCATCCGCCAGCACCAGCCGCACGCCCGAGTTGAGGAACGCCAGCTCACGATAACGATGCTCGAGCTTGTCGAAGTCGAACTCGATGTGGTTCTTGAACGTGCCGCCGTCGCCCGGCGCCTTCTCGGTGGAGGGCAGGAAGGTCACGCGCGTGCCGCGCTTGCCCTCGGCCTTTCCGACCACCTTCAGGGGCGCCACCGCATCGCCGTGGCGGAAACGCATGTAGTGCTCCTCGCCGTCGCGCCAGACGGTCAGGTCCAGATATTCGGACAGCGCGTTCACCACCGACACGCCCACGCCGTGCAGGCCGCCGGACACCTTGTAGGCGTTGTCGTCGGACGTGTTCTCGAACTTACCGCCCGCGTGCAGCTGGGTCATGATGACCTCGGCCGCCGAGACGCCCTCCTCCGGGTGGATGCCGGTCGGGATGCCGCGGCCGTTGTCCTCGACCGAGACGGACCCGTCGGGATTGAGCGTGATGAGCACCCGGTCGCAATGGCCGGCAAGCGCCTCGTCGATCGCGTTGTCGCTCACCTCGAACACCATGTGGTGGAGGCCCGAGCCGTCGTCGGTGTCGCCGATATACATGCCGGGGCGCTTGCGAACCGCGTCCAGGCCCTTCAGGACCTTGATCGATTCCGCGCCATATTCGTTGGAGTTGGGGTTCGTCGCCATACCGAGGATATAGGGATTCACCCCCAGGAACGGAAGCAAAATGCGGGTGCTCGGGCGCCCTCAGCCGACCTTGCTGAGCCAGAAAGCGGCCAGGAAACCGGCGACGGCAATCAGGCCGGTATATTCATGCGTGTTCTCGGTCGCCTCCGGGATCATGGTGTCGACCAGCATGGCAAGGATCGCGCCCGCGGCAACAGCGGTGATCACCGCAACCAGATCCGCACTCGCGTCCGCCAGCAGCAGATTGCCGAGCAGCGCCGACAGCCCCGACGCAACCGCGATCGCGGTCCATACGCCGAAGATATAGGCGGTGGACCGCCCCGCCTTCTTCATGCCGGCGGCAGAAGAAAGACCCTCGGGGATGTTCGAAAGGAACACCGCGGCGACCACCGTGGTGCTCACCCCCGTCCCGCCGATCAGGCTGATGCCGATGACGATCGACTCGGGAATGCCGTCCAACAGGGCGCCCAGTGCGATGGCGCCGCCGCCCCCTTCGCTCGCGTGCGGCTGCGTCTCCGTGCTCTCGGTTCCCGAGCGCTTGCGGTGGCGGGCGCCCCGGCGCGAGAGCCAGACGTTGCCGGCGGTGTAGAGGGCTGCACCGCCAACGAACCCTGCGGCGGTCGCATCAAGCCCGCCGCGGGCGAACGCATCGTCCATCAGGTCGAAGGCGACGGCGGAGATGAGGACGCCCGAGCCGATCGCCATCACGGCGGCGATCAGGCGCTGCGGCAGTTGCACCGCGCCGGCGATGGCGGCGCCGATCAGCAACGCCGAGCCGCCGAGCAGGCCCCAGAGCCCTGCCTCGAGCCAAGTCGGCATCAGCCGACCGGCATCTTCAAGAAGGTGGGGCAGCGCCGCATGCGTACGTCAACGCCGCAACGGCGCTTCGGTGCCCCCCGAAGAGTCGCGCGCCTTAGCGCGCGACGCCCTGGCCGCCGCCACCCGGACGCCGACCGCGCCCACCCCGGCGCGGGCCGCCCGGACGCGCACCGGCCGGACGCTCGCCCGCGGGACGCTCGCCTGCCGGCTTGCCCTGGCCACCGCGCGACGGATTGCCGACCGGGCCACGGCCCGAGCCTGCGGGCTTGGCGCTGTGCGTGGCGCGCGGACGCGGCAGCTGGCGATCGCCCGGAGCGCGCTCGGGCCGATCGGGCGCATGCGGTGCGCGCGTCGCCTTGATGTTCGCCGCCTCGGCCAGGAAGTTCTCCGGCAGCGGCACCACCTCGATCTTCTGACGGGTCAGCTTCTCGATCTGGCGCAGATAGGGGCGCTCGTCCTCGGCGCAGAACGCAAAGGCGATGCCGTCGGCGCCGGCGCGCGCGGTGCGGCCGATGCGGTGGACGTATTGCTCGGCCACGTTCGGCAGCTCGAAGTTGACGACATGGCTGACGCCCGAGACGTCAATGCCGCGCGCGGCGATGTCGGTCGCGACCAGGATCGGCACCTTGCCCGAACGGAACTCGCCGAGCGCACGCTCACGCTGCGGCTGCGACTTGTTGCCGTGGATCGCGTTGGAGGCGATGCCGTTGGCGGCCAGCAGCTTCACGACGCGGTCGGCGCCATGCTTGGTGCGGGTGAACACCAGCGAGCGATCGATCTTGTTGTTGCGGAAGAACAGGGTCAGCAGCGCCTGCTTCTCCTGCTGCTGCACGAAGGTGACATACTGCTCGACGCGCTCGGCGGTGGAGGAGACGGGCGCCACCTTCACCTCGGCCGGGTGGGTGAGGTACTTGTCGGCCAGATCGCGGATGTCCTTGGGCATCGTCGCCGAGAAGAACAGCGTCTGGCGATCCTTCGGCACCATCGACACGATGCGGCGCAGCGCGTGGATGAAGCCCAGGTCGAGCATCTGGTCGGCCTCGTCGAGCACCAGGATCTCGAGTTCGTTCAGCGCCAGGCACTTCTGGTCGATCAGGTCGAGCAGACGGCCCGGCGTCGCCACCAGGATATCAACGCCGGCGGCGACGTCGCGGATGTTGCGGGCAACGGGCACGCCGCCGAACACGGTCGCGACGTTCAGCTTGGTGTACTTGGCATAGGTGCGCGCGTTGTCGGCAATCTGGCTGACCAGCTCGCGGGTCGGCGCCAGCACCAGCATGCGGCAGCGCATCGGCTTGCGGCGGACGTTCGCCTTCACCAGCAGGTCGAGCGACGGCAGCACGAAGGCCGCGGTCTTGCCGGTGCCGGTCTGGGCGATGCCGAGCAGGTCGCGCTGTTCCAGGACGATCGGGATCGCGTCGCGCTGGATCGGGGTGGGTTCGGTGTAGTTCTTCTCGGCCAGGGCATCGAGAAGCGGCTTGGAAAGTCCAAGGGACTGGAAAGACATGGAATACCTGTCAGTAGCCGGCACGCGCGGCCAAGGTGGACGCACGGGAGGCGGGGCAAAAATGCGACCCGCGTGACTTGGGAAGCCGGTGAGCGCGACGCGAGCCTCGGCCGCAAGGCCGGATCACGCTGCTTGTTTGAAGCGTCGCTGCGGTGTGGCAGATGCGCCCGCCACCCCGAAAAGTCAAGGTTGCGGCCCGACCACCTGTCCATCGACGACGTGGAACCGCGTCGCCTCTGTCCCGATCGCGTCGAACAAGCCTGGCTCGGTGCCGGTCAACCAGACCTGGCCGCCGCCTGCCAGCCGATCGAACAAGGCCGCCCGGCGGCCGGGATCGAGATGCGCCGCCACCTCGTCGAGCAGCAGCAGCGGCGGGCGCCCGGCCCGCTCCGCGACCAGCGCGGCATGGGCAAGCACCAGCCCCAGCAGCAGCGCCTTCTGCTCGCCCGTCGAGCAGCGATGCGCCGCCTGTCCCTTTTCCAGGTGCACCACCGCCAGGTCGGACCGATGCGGCCCTGCCAGCGTCCGCCCCGCCGCCGCGTCGCGGGAGCGCCCGGCGGCGAGTTCGGCCCGCAGCCGATCGGCATCGCCGCCCCACCCCTCGATCGAGAGCCCGGCCCGCGGGAAGGCACCGGCAGGGCTCGCCGCGATCCGCTCTGCCAGCATGGCCACCGTCGTCCGGCGCGCCGCATCCACCGCCGCGCCATGTTCGGCCATTCGCGCCTCCAGCGCCGCCAGCCACTCGGGATCGGCCGGGCGATCGTCGGCCAGCAGCCGGTTGCGCTCGCGCATCGCCGCTTCGTAGCGGCTGGCGTGGTTGGCATGGCCGGGCGCGAGCGCCAGCGCCAGGCGGTCGAGGAAGCGCCGACGCTCGCCCGCGGGTTCGACGAACAGCCGATCCATCGCCGGGGTCAGCCACAGCACCGTCAGCCACTCGGCCAGTGCCATGGCCGTCGCCGGCGCGCCGTTGATCCGCACCAGCCGCCGCTCGGGCGCATCGGGACGGGTGCCGGTGCCAAGCGCGGTATCGTCCGCCAACACCGCCGCCACGCCAAAGCCGCCGCTGCCGCCCTGGCGCGCCATCTCGGACAAGGGCGCGCGCCGGAGGCCGCGACCCGGCGCCAGCAGCGACACCGCCTCCAGCACGTTGGTCTTGCCCGCCCCATTATCCCCGGACAGCACGACGAAGCCCGGCCCGGGTGCGAGCACCGCGTCGGCATGGTTGCGAAAGTCGGTGAGGGACAGGCGCGCGAGCATCGTTGGCGCCGCTGTAGCGCAACCCGCGTCCCAGTGCGACGCAACCTTCCGGCCCGCAGGGAATTGCCTTCAGCGGAACCGAGAAAAGGGGATGGTGATGCGGAAATGGTGGATCGCGGCGGCAGCACTCGCAGTGGCGGCCTGTGGGGCGCAGACGCCGCAGGAACGTGAGGCCGACCAGTTGCGCGATGCCGCAGAGGCGCAGGCCGACGCGATCGAGGCGCAGGCCGGAAACGTGTCGGCGGGCATGAAGGCGGAGGCCGAGCAGTTGCGCCAGCAGGCAGGCCAGGGCGGCGGCTATGATGCCCAGCGCCTCCAGGTCCGCGCCGAAGCCCGTGAGCGCGAGGCCAAGCTGGTGGAGGAACAGGCCGAAGCACGGGCCCGCGCCGTCCGCGACGAGGGCAAGGCCCGCGCCAGCGCCGCGCTGGCGAAATAAGGGCGCCGGACCCCGGCCTTCGCCGGGGTACCGGACAGGTCAGGTTAGAGGAACGCGAAAGCGTTCCTCACACCCGCATCGGCATCAGCACGTACAGCGCCGGCGACTTGTCGTTCTCGCGGATCAGCGTCGGGGCTGCCGCGTCCGCCAGGTGCACCTCGCAGAGGTCGCCCTCGATCTGGCCCAGGATGTCGAGCAGATAGCGGCTGTTGAAGCCGATCTCGAACGGCAGCGCGCTATAGTCGCCGGGCACTTCCTCGGCAGCCGCGCCGTTCTCCGGGCTGGTCACGGACAGGGTGATCTTGTCGCGATCGAGCGCCATCTTCACCGCGCGGGTCTTCTCCGTGGCGATGGTCGAGACGCGGTCGACGCCCTCCATGAAGCTCTTCGGGTCGAGCTTGAGGAGCTTGTCGTTCGCGGTCGGGATGACCCGCGAATAGTCCGGGAAGGTGCCGTCGATCAGCTTGGAGGTGAGGATCGCCTGGCCCAGGTCGAATCGGATCTTGGAACCCGACAGCGACACGCCGACCGATCCATCGACCTCTTCGAGCAGCTTGCGCAGCTCGGCCACGCACTTGCGCGGCACGATCACGTCCGGCATCTTTTCGGCGCCTTCCGGGCGCGGCAGCGTCACGCGCGCCAGCCGGTGGCCGTCGGTGGCCGCCGCCTTCAGCACCGGCTCGCCGCTCGCATCCTCGGACACGTGCAGGAAGATGCCGTTCAGATAATAGCGCGTTTCCTCGGTCGAGATCGCGAAGCGCGTCTTGTCGATGATCTGCTTGAGCATCTCCGCCGGCAGCTCGAACTGCGTCGGCAGCTCGCCCTCGGCGATCACCGGGAAGTCGTCGCGCGGCAGCGTGGCGAGGTTGAAGCGGGCGCGGCCCGCCACCACCGTCAGCCGGCCCTCGGCCGCCGACAGCTGCACCTGCGCACCCTCGGGCAGCTTGCGCGCGATGTCGAACAGCGTGTGCGCCGAAACCGTGATCGCACCCGGCTGGTCGACGGCGGCCGCGATCGTCTCGTCGATCTGCAGATCGAGATCGGTCGCCATCAGCCGCATCGAGCCGTTCTCGGCCGCCTCGATCAGCACGTTCGACAGGATCGGAATGGTGTTCCGCCGCTCGACGACGGATTGGACGTGGCTCAGCCCCTTCAAGAGGGTCGCGCGTTCGATCGTCGCCTTCATCTTTTCAAAACCCCCGGGCGCCCGCCCTAGTCCTGGCCACCCGGTCGGGTGGGATTGGTCCGTTGTCTCACCTCTAGCGCGCAAAAAAGGGCCGGAGCAAGCTGCTCCGGCCCTCCTTGTTTCCGATTGCGCATGCCGTCTGGGGGGTTATCGCCCTGACGGCGCGGCAAGCGGCGCTCGCTTAGAAGCGCATCCCGACGCCGACCAGCACCTGGTGACGGTCGGTATCCACGTCGAAGCTGTCGGTCGTGTTGCCGTCGAAGCGGAAGTCCGCGCTCGAATAGTTCGAGTAGCGATACTCGAGCTTGGCATAGGTGTTGGTGCCGATCGACTGCTCGACGCCTGCGCCGACGCGATAGCCGTCCAGCTCATAGTTGCGGTCGAGGTCCACGTCGCCGTTCACGCCCTGCACGTTCAGCTTGGCGTTGGTGTAGCCGGCCTTGGCATAGACCAGGGTCTGCGGCGTCGCGAGGATACCGGCGCGCACGCCGACATAGATGTCGCGGCCAGGTGCCACGCGGCCGTAGCCGAAGTAGTTCGGATCGCGCGTGTCGGTCTTGGTCTTGCCGGTCGAGTCGGTCAGTTCCGCCTCGAGGCCCAGCACGGCGCCGGAAACGGCGAAGTCATAGCCGACGTCCACACCATAGAGGAAACCGTCCACGGTCTGGTCGTCGCCGTCGATGTCCGAATCCTCGCTGCTGCCCGGACGAACCGCGTCATAACCGGCGACCACGCCGACGCGCGGGCCGGTGAAGTTCGGGTTGACGTCCTGCGCCATCGCCGGGGCGGCGAATGCGGAGGAAGCGGCCAGCAGGCCCAGAGCGACGTAACGCATAACAAACTCCTGAATTGCTGCCCGAGGTACGCCGGGCACAGCGCTCAAATAGGCGACGGGCCGGCAGGTTTCATGAACCCCAGCTAAACAGGGATTTTCGTTGCATTCGCGCAACAGGGGCTTGAAAGCAGGGCCATGGTGAACAAGGCACGGCAGGGGCGCGACTTCATCGCGCGGCATGGCGAGACGGTCTACAACGTGGCCCGGCGCATGCAGGGCGACCACCTCCACATTCCGCTCACGCGCGCCGGTTTTGCCCAGGCGGATGCGATGGGGGCCGCGCTTCGGACGCTGCTCGGGCCGAAGCCGAAGCTGACGCTGTGGGCGTCGACCGCGGGCCGCGCGCTCCAGACGCTGGCGATCATCGCCGAACATCTCGAGCTCGACTGGCACCAGGCGCGCACGGACGCGCGGCTGATCGAGATCGGCATGGGGCAGTGGACGGGCCGCTATTATCGCGATGTCGCGGCCGAATCGCCCGACTTCATGGACTATGAGCATCGCCTCTACCGTCGTCCGCCACCGGGCGGGGAGTGGTATGATGCCATCGCAACCCGCGTCTCCGGCTGGCTCGCCGACACCGACGCGGATCCGGGCGACCGGCTGGTGATCATGCACGGCATGTCCAGTCGCGTGCTGCGCGGGGTGATGACCGGCCTGGACGTGATGCCGCAGTTCGCCGCGCCCGTCGCGCCCGACCTGCCGCAGGGTTCGATCGTCCGGATCGAACACGGCGTCGAGACGGTCGTTCACCTCGGCAGCGGCGACATCGCGCACTCGGCGCCTGCATGATCGCAACGCTGCTGGCGGCGGCCGCGCTCGCGCAGGCGTCGGCCGCCGCACCGCCGGCGCGGCGCACCCTCGGCATCTTCGAGCGCTGGGGCGCCTTCGCCGACGCCGCCCCACGGCGCTGCTATGCGATCGCCAAGCCGATCTCGCGGCGGACCGCGCTCTACCCGTTCGCCAGCGTCGCGACCTGGCCCGGTGCCCACGCCCGCAACCAGCTCCACCTCCGCCTCAGCCGGCGGCGTGCGCCCTCGGCGCAAGTGACGCTTTCCGTCGGCGATCGCCGCTTCCCGCTGCGCGCCGGCACGCTCGATGCCTGGGCGCCGGACGTCGCCGCCGATCGCGCGATCGTGTCCGCGATGCGCTCGGCCCGCAGCATGAGCGTGGAGAGCCTGGCCGAGGGCGGCAGGCCGTTCGTGGACGTCTATGCGTTGAAGGGCGCAGCGACCGCGATCGACGCGGCAGCACTCGCCTGCCTGCCGGCCTAGCACGTCCCGAAACGAAGCGGGCGGCGGGCATGGAAATTGCCTGCAAATTCGACTATATGCGCGCCATGCTGACAGTGTCGACGCCGCCGATGCCCATTCCGGGGCACATCGATCCCGTGCCCGTGCCCCGTGCAACGGCCAAGGCGCCGCGCCCGGATGGCCGCGTCGACCTGGTCGGGCTGTCCAAGCCCGCCATCCGCGAGGCGCTGGAAACAGCGGGCATGGAGCCGAAACAGGCGAAGCTTCGCGCCAAGCAGCTGTGGCACTGGATCTACAACCGCGGCGCCACCGAATTCTCGGCCATGACCGACATCGCCAAGGCGCAGCACCCGTGGCTGGCCGAGCGCTTCGTCGTCGGCCGGCCGGATGTGGTCGAGGCGCAGGTCTCGTCCGATGGCACGCGCAAGTGGCTGCTGCGCTCGCCCGACGGGCAGGATTACGAGATGGTGTTCATCCCGGACGCCGATCGCGGCACGCTGTGCGTCTCCAGCCAGGTGGGCTGCACGCTCAATTGCCGCTTCTGCCACACCGGCACGATGCGGCTGGTGCGCAACCTGACCGCGGGCGAAATCGTCGGCCAGGTGATGCTCGCGCGCGACGCGCTGGGCGAATGGCCGTCGAGCCCGGAAGGGCGCATGCTCACCAACATCGTGATGATGGGCATGGGCGAGCCGCTCTATAACTTCGACGAGGTCAAGACGGGCCTCCAGATCGTCATGGACGGCGACGGCCTGGCCCTGTCGAAGCGGCGCATCACCCTCTCCACCTCTGGCGTGGTGCCGATGATGGCGCGCGCGGGCGAGGAGATCGGCGTGAACCTGGCGGTCTCGCTCCACGCGGTGACCAAGGAAGTGCGCGACGAGATCGTGCCGCTCAACAAGAAATACGGCATCGAGGAGCTGCTGCAGGCGTGCGCCGACTATCCCGGCGCCAACAACGCGCGGCGCATCACCTTCGAATATGTGATGCTGAAGGACAAGAACGACAGCGACGCCGACGCGCACGAGCTCGTCCGCCTGCTGCGCAAGTACCAGCTGCCGGCCAAGGTCAACCTGATCCCGTTCAATCCCTGGCCGGGCGCGCCGTACGAATGCTCGACGCCGGATCGGGTCAACGCCTTTTCCGACATCGTGTTCGAGGCGGGCATTTCCGCGCCGGTGCGCCGCCCGCGCGGCCGCGACATCGACGCCGCCTGCGGGCAGCTCAAGACCGCCGCCGAGAAGAAGAGCCGCGCGCAGCTGGATCGCGAGGCCGAGGAGAAGATGGCGGCGCTCGGCTGAGCCCGTCATGGACTGGAGTGTCATCGGGCTTGCCGCCCTGGCCGGCTGCGTCGGCGGCGCGATGAACGCGCTCGCCGGCGGGGGTGCCTTCGCAACCATGCCGGCGCTGGTCGGGATCGGGCTCCCCGCCACGATCGCGAACGCCACCAGCAACGTCGCGATGCAGCCCGCCGCCATGGCGAGCGCCTGGACCTACCGCCGCGGACTCGCGCCGCTGGGCGGCCTCTCGATCCGGCTGCTGAACAGCGTCAACTTCGTGGCGGCGCTGGTCGGCAGCTATCTGCTGGTCGTGACACCGCCGACGGCGTTCGACGTGATCGTGCCCTGGCTGCTGCTCTTCGCCTTCGGGGCGATCGCCGCCGGCCAGCGCGGCGCCGCCTGGTTGCGTGCGCACGCGACGATCGGCCCGCGCACGCTGATCGCCGCCCAGCTGCTGCTTGGCGTCTATGGCGGCTATTTCGGGGGCGGCATCGGCATGATGATGACGGCGGTCTTCGGGCTGCTGGTCGGCACCGATCCCAAGCGGATGGCCGCACCCCGCACGCTGATCCTCGCCACTGCGAACCTCGCCGCCGCCGGCGTGTTCGCAGCCTTTGGCATGGTTGCGTGGGCAGCCTGCATCCCGATGCTCCTTGGCGGCATCCTCGGCGGCTGGGGCGGCGCCTGGCTCGGCGATCGCCTTTCGGCGCGCACCATCCGGCTCTGGACGCTGGCGGTGACCGGCGTCACCACCGCCGCCTTCTTCTGGCGCGCCTACGGCTGATCAGCCCGGCCGGCGCATGTGGAACAGCGCGTCTTCGGCGATCTGGAAGTAATCGGCCGGGCCGCCGCCCCGTACGATCGGGCGCGCGCGGGCGGTCTGGTAGATGCCGTCGTCCAGCAGCGCCGTGTCGATGTGGATGCCGACAGCCTCGCCCAGCACCAGCCACTGGTCCAGCGCGCGGCCTTCCTTGGTCTCCAGCCGGACGATCTGGGTCACCTTGCATTCGAACTGCACCGGGCTGCCTGCCACCCGCGGCGCCGCCACCAGGCGGGAGGGCAGCGCCTCCAGCCCCGCGAGCGTGAACTCGTCCGCATCGCCCGATGCCGAACTCGCGTTCATCGCTTCTGCTTGCGCGCGCGTCGCCAGGTTCCAGACGAACTCGCCCGTCGCCTCGCAATTGGCGAGGCTGTCCTTGCGCCCCTGGGACGCGAAGCCGATCAGCGGGGGGCGATAGTTGAACGCGTTGAAGAAGCTGTACGGTGCCAGGTTGCGCCGCCCGTCGGCACCCAGCGTGCTGATCCAGCCGATCGGACGGGGCGCGACGATCGCGTTGAAGGGATCGTGCGGCAGGCGGTGCCCGTCCGCGGGCTCGTAGAAGTGGAAGTCGGTCATGCCCGCTCCTAACGCGTGAGCCGGCCGGGGGGCTACCCGCAGGCGGCCGCGCGGTCTATCGTTCTGCCGGTGAGCCGCCAGCCGCCCCGCGCCGTCTATCGGCACCGTCCGCTCACCCGGCTGTGGCACTGGGTCAACGCCGTGGCGATTTTCGTGATGATCGGCAGCGGGCTCATGATCCTGAACGCCCACCCCCAGCTCTACTGGGGCGAGTATGGCGCGAACTTCGACCACGCCTGGATCCGCTTCGACCGGTTCCCCGGCTGGATCACGATCCCGTCGACCTACAATCTCGCGCTCGCGCGCCGCTGGCACCTGTTCTTCGCGCTGGTGCTCGCGTTCGGATTGCTGATCTTCCTGATCGGCAGCCTCCTCAACCGCCATCTCTCCCGCGACCTTGCGATCCGCCGTGGCGAGCTGTCGCGCCGGCACCTCTGGGCGGACTTCCGCGCCCACCTGGCCTTCCGCTTCCACGATCCGGAGGCGCCGCGCGACTACAACAGCTTCCAGAAGCTCAGCTACATCGCGATCCTGTTCGTCGCCCTGCCGGTGGTGATCCTGACCGGCCTCACCCTGTCGCCCGGCATGAACGCGGCCTGGCCCTGGCTGCTCGACCTC
Source organism: Sphingomonas sp. ACRSK (assembly GCF_022346685.1). Classification (NCBI taxonomy): domain Bacteria; kingdom Pseudomonadati; phylum Pseudomonadota; class Alphaproteobacteria; order Sphingomonadales; family Sphingomonadaceae; genus Sphingomonas; species Sphingomonas sp. ACRSK. The sequence continues at coordinate 62,070 of NZ_JAKRNR010000001.1, forward strand.
TTCGGTGGCCGCGCCTCGGCGCGCTCGATCCACTTCCTCGCCGCCGCCGCCATCACGCTCTTCACGGTGGTACACATGGTGCTGGTGATCCTCGCCGGCCCGATCAACGAAGTGCGCTCGATGATCACCGGCTGGTGGCGCGTACCCGAAGACGAACAGCCATGAGCCGCATCCTCACCCGCCGCCGGGTGCTCGCCGGCATGGCCGCGGGCGCCGCGGGCCTCGTTTCCGGCTGCGACCAGCTGGGTGAGTCGCCCGCCGTCCGTGGCCTGCTGTTCAAGGGCGAGGACGCGCAGCGCTGGCTGCAGCGCGGGCTCACCGCCCGCAACGCGCTCGCGCCCGAATACCGCCCTGATCAGCGCTCGCCGATCTTCCGCTCCAACGGCACTGCACGACCCGACACGCCCGCCTATGCCGCGCATGCGGCCAGCGCGTTCGCCGACTGGCGGCTCGCCGTTGACGGCCTGGTCGCGCGGCCGTTGTCGCTCTCGATGGCGCAGATCCGCTCGATGCCCGCGCGTACCCAGATCACCCGCCACGATTGCGTGGAGGGGTGGAGCGCGATCGGCAAGTGGAGCGGCCCCCGCCTGTCCCGCCTGCTGGACCTCGCCGGCCTGCGCGACCAGGCCCGTTACATCGTCTTCCACTGCGCCGACCGGCTGGGCGGGCGGCCCTATTACGAATCGGTCGACCTGATCGACGCCTTTCACCCGCAGACGATCCTCGCCTGGGCGATGAACGATGCGCTGCTGCCGATCCCCAACGGCGCACCGCTGCGCCTCAGGGTCGAGCGCCAGCTCGGCTACAAGCACGCCAAGTACATCGAGCGGATCGAGGCGGTGGCGAGCCTGGACGGCATCGCCGGCGGCAAGGGAGGGCTGTGGGAGGATATCGCCGACTACGATTGGTACGCCGGCATCTGACGCCTCAGTCGGCGGAGAACGCCGGCTCCAGCGCGTTGATGCCGGCATGGACCCGTGCCTCGATCTCGGCGCGGGAGAGGCCGGCCGGGATCGGTGTACCGAAGCGCAGCGTGATGGTGCCCGCATGCTTCACGCCCTTGCGCGGCCACAGCGGCCCGCTGTCGAGCGCGACCGGCACCACCGGCATGGCGAGCGCCTTGTAGAGGCCGGCGAAGCCCGAGCGCAGCGGCGGCGTCTCGCCCGGCAGGACGCGGGTGCCCTCCGGGAAGATCAGCACCGCACGGCCGGCGCGGCGCGCCTCCTTGGCCTCGCGCAGCATCGCGCGCAGCGCGTCGGCGCCTCCGGCCCGGTCGATGCCGATGCTGCCGTAGCGCTGCGCCGCACGGCCCCAGAACGGAATTTGGGTCAGTTCGCGCTTCATCACGATCACCGGCGCGCCGATCCGCCACGCCAGTTCCAGCGTCTCGAACATCGCCTGATGCTTGGCCGCGAACAGGAAAGGCCCCTGGGGAATTTCCCCCTCAATCCGGACATGGATGTCGAGCAGCCAGCGGGCGAGCGCGCCCTGGGCGCGTGCCCATCCTTCCGCATGGCGCCGCAGCGCCCGTGGTCCCGCCAGCGCGACCAGCGGCGCGGCGAGAACGATGGCGATCGTGAGGGCATAGAAGACGAGGTTGAACGCAAGCGTCCGCAGCCAGGCGATCATACGCCCAGCCCCAGCCACAGGACCACGCGCCGGACCAGATATTTGTTGTACTCGTCGAACAGGATGCCGAAGCGCGGCGTGCCCGGAACGGGGTCGGCGATCACCTCCACCCGATCGTCGAGCGCGTGGCGAAGCTCCAGTGCGGCGCGTGCCATGTGCCAGTCCGACGTCACCAGCCGCACGGTGCCATAGCCGTGGGTCCGGACCCAGTCCGCGGTCTCGTCGGCGTTGGAGCGGGTATCGACCGCCTCATGGCCCAGGTCCACGCAGCAGGCGAACACCCGCGCCGGCACCTTGTACGCGGCCGCCAGCTCGCCGGGGCGCACGTCCGGGTCGACGCCGGTCACCAGCATCCGCTTGGCCTTGCCCGCGCGCACGACCGCCAGGCCGCGGTCGATCCGGCCTGGCGCGCCGGTCGGCACGACCACCGCGTCGGTCACCAGCCCATCGGGCGCCGGCCGAGGCAGCGCGACGGTGAACAGCGCGAAGCCCAGGACCCAGGCGATCAGCGCCACCGAGAGCAGCCGCCAGATCACAGCACCTGCCCCAGCGCGCGCAGCACCGCGATGCGCGCGGCGACCATCGCCAACAGCATGAAGGCGATCGGCGTGGCGACGATCAGCAGCCAGTCGACCGTCGACAGCGCGAGCCCGGCGAGCACCTGCGACTCCAGGCCACCGATCTGCAGCCCCACCACCACCACGACCGCGAGACCTGCGACGGTGCCGATCAGCCCGCCGGTCAGCGTGTCGACGGCGATCCGCTGCTGGAACAGGCGGGCGATCTGGACATCGGTGGCGCCGAGCATGTGGAGGATGTCGATGGTCCCGCGGTGCGTGTCCAGCCCTGCCCGCGCGGAGAGCAGCACGACCGCCGCCGTCGCGCTCGCCATCACCGCGACCAGGCCGAACGCGACCCAACCGAGCGTGCGCAAGAAACCCCGCACCGGCGCCAGCCAGCTCGCGTGCCAGTCGACCCGGGCAGCAGACGTGGCGGCGTGGGCGATGCGGGTCACTGCCGCAACGGCCGTGTCGTCGCTCTGCCGCAGGTCCACGTCCACCATCGCCGGGATCGGCAGGTCGGCATCCAGCCCCGCCTCTCCCAGCCACGGCCGCATCAGCTCGGCCAGTTCGGCCCGGTCCACTTCCACGGCCCGCGTCACCATCGGCGCCTTGCGCAGCCCGGCGAGCAGCCGTGCGACCGCGGCATCGCGCTTGGCGGCGTCGGCCTCCACCACCTGCACGGTCAGGCGGCCGGCGAGCTGCTGGTCCAGCGCGCTGCCGGCACCCGCGACCGACAGGCCCATGGCTGCCGCCAGCACCGTCAGGAAGATCATGATGGCCATGATCCACACCATGGTGCGGCGTCCCTGCCGGTCGCCCAGCAGGCGCCGGTCGCTTGCGCGCATCGCCATCAGCGCACCCCGTCGGAAGCGGGCGGGAAGCGCATCTGGCCGGTGGGATCGATCAGCTTGCCCTTCTCCAGCCGCATCATGCGCGCAGCCGGGATCCGCTGGAGCAGCTCATAGTCATGGGTCGCCACCACCACCGTGGTTCCCAGCCGGTTGAGCGAATCGAACAGGTGCAGCAGCCGCTCGGCCATGTCGGGATCGACGTTACCGGTCGGCTCGTCCGCCACCAGGATCTCGGGCCGGCCGATCACCGCGCGCGCGATCGCGATGCGCTGCTGCTCGCCGCCCGAAAGCGTGGGCGGTGGTGCGTCGGCCCGGTCGGACAGCCCCACCCAGGCGAGCATCTCGTTGACGGGCACCGCCACGTCGGCCTCCGGAACACCGGCCACCCGCAGCGGCAGCGCGATATTGTCATAGGCCGACAGGTGCGGGACCAGGCGGAAGTCCTGGAACACCACGCCGATACGCCGGCGAAAACCGGGCAGGCGCGCGCGCGGCAGCGTCACCGCATCCTCGCCGAACAGCCGGATCACGCCCCGGCTCGGCCGCTGGGCGAGGTAGAGGAGCTTCAAAAGCGAAGTCTTGCCCGCACCCGACGCGCCGGTGAGGAAATAGAAGGAGCCCGTCGTCAGCGTGAAGCTCACGTCCGACAGCGTCTCTGCCCCATTGCCGTAGCGAAGGCCGACATTCTCAAACTGTACGATATTGGCCATCGCTGGCGCCGGCCACCCCGTTTGAAGCTTCGCGGGCGCCGCCATCGCACAGCCGCCGGACCTGCTCAAGCGGGGGACGCTGCTGCACCCTTGCCAGCACGGGTTTCCGCATGCTTAGGATCGCTATGCCCAGATCGGAATTGCCGCGTCGATGATCCTCGAGTGCACCCAATGCCACATGCGCTATGTGGTGCCCGACCATGCGATCGGGCCCGACGGACGCACCGTCCGCTGCGCAAGCTGCAAGCACAGCTGGTTCCAGCGTCCACCGCTGTTGGACTTGGGCGCGGCGGAGGCAATCCCCGCGCAGGAGCCCGCACCGGCCGCGGCAGCGTCTCCCCCGATGGCCGAGCCGGTTGTCGCGCCGACACCGGCATCGCCGGCCGCACCGGCTGCGCAAACGACACCGCCCGCCGCCGTCCAGCCCTCGCACCGCTATGTCGATCCAGAGGGCGAGCGCGCCGAGCGCGGTGAGCCGCGCCGCTACGACGCCTTTGCGCCGCGTCCGCCGTTCCGCCCGCGCCGCAATCCGTTCCGCCGCTGGACCGCGGCCGCCGTCGCCGCGAGCGTCGCGATGCTCATCGGCATCGCCGCCATCCTTTATCTCGGCACGCCCGGCATCGCTGCCAAGGTCGGCCTGCCGATTGGCAAGATCGAAACGCCGCTGCTGTTCGCCGACAAGCAGATCGAGCGCCGCAACCTGTCGAGCGGCAACGAGCTGTTCGCCATTTCCGGCAAGGTCGTGAACCCCACCGGCGAGCGGCAACGCGTGCCCGACATCCGCGTCGACCTGAAGGACCAGCAGGAGCGCGTCGTCTACAGCTGGACGATCACGCCGTCGCAGCGGGATCTGGGGCCCAGCGGCACCATCCTGTTCAACTCGGCCAAGCTCGACGTGCCGGCGAACTCCAAGATGCTCGAACTCAGCTTCGTGAACGGCCTCTAGGCACTGGCGCCGGGCCGCGGTAGCCCGGAAACCTTGCCCATCCGGCGCGCGAGCTGTGCCAGCCGCGCGCCATGGAGCAGCGCCGCCACCAGCATGCCGAGGCCCGATGCCCAGGCGAGCGCCAGCGGGCCGACGCCCGCCCCGACCAACAGCCAGCCCGCGCCGCCGGTAACCACGAAGAAGGCGAGGATGCTGTTGGCGCCCGCCATCACCTGATCGCCCAGCGCCCGCAGCGTATAGACCAGCACCACCTGCACCCCGTCGAACAGGATGAAGGGCGCCCAGCGCAGCAGCATGGCGCCCGCCAGCAGGTGCACGTCGGCAGTCGCGGGGAACAGGCCGGTGATCCAGCCCGCGGACAAGAGCAGCACCAGCGCGAGCAGCCCGGTCGCGGCGGCGGCCAGGACGGCAGCGACCACGCCCCGCTGGATCGCACGGTGCGGCACGCCCTCTCCCACACCGTTGCCGGCGCGCACGCCTGCAGCCGAGCCCAGCCCCAGCGCCACGGCGAAAGTGACGTTGTGGATCGAGAACACGATCTGGAAGGCGTGCGCCGTCTCGGTGCCGAGCTGGGTCGAAAGGCCGATCAGCACCGCGAACCCGACCAGCTCCAGCCCGGAGGCGATCGCCGGCACCAGGCCGAAGCCCAGCAGCGCGCGCACGCCCGACCAGCGCGGCGCCGCCTCCCCGCGCCAGCGGCCGACGTGGCGCACCGCCCTGTCCGGCAGCCGCAGCACGCACGCGAGCAGGACGATCGCCCCGATCGCCGATGCGATCGCGGTGGCCGCCGCCGCGCCGACCGCGCCCAGTGCCGGCAGCCCCAGATGCCCACCGACCAGCGCCCAGGCGAGCAGCGCGTTGATCGGCAGCACGCCCAGGTTCACCGCCGTCACCAGCCGCGGACGGCTGATACCCTCCAGGAAGAAGCTCGTCGCGATGGTGAGCAGCTGGAAGGGATAGGCAAAGGCCATGGCGCGCACCACCGCCGCCGCTGCCGGCGCTAGAGCGGGCGAGACCCCGAGCAGGCGCAACAAGGGCTCGGCGAAGGCGAGCAGTACGCCGCCGCTGGCGAGGCCGAGCAGCAGCGCCGCCACCAGCCCCTCGTGCAGCACCCGGCCGGTTGCTGGCAGGTCGCGGGCACCATCCGCGCGGGCGGCGAACACCAGCACGCCCGACAGCCAGCCGAGCACCACGACGATGCCGACGAAGGTCAGCGAGCGGCTCGCCCCCAGCGCGGCCACCTCTTCCGTGCCCGCCAGACCGACGACGACCACGTCCGTCACGTGGAGCAGCGTCCAGTTGAGGCTGGTGAGCATCACCGGCCAGGCCAGCGCCAGCAGCCGGCGAACCTCGGAATGCGGCGAGGGAGCATCAAGAGCGGCAGCGGGGATCGGGGACACGGAGATACTCGACGGTAAGAGGCGACGAAGAGAGCCCTAGCGGTGGGTTCGGCAAAGCGGAACGCCCGGCATCCCGCCGGCACGCGTCAAAAAAGGGCTCCGGCGCACCATCCGCCGCAGGAAAATCGCGAAGTCGGTTGCATGCCGCCGAATCGACTGCTAGGGGCGCTCGCCTACCAGCCGGGGGTTCTCCCCACGGTGTTCATGTGCGGTCGTGGCGGAACTGGTAGACGCGCAACGTTGAGGTCGTTGTGGCCGAAAGGCCGTGGAAGTTCGAGTCTTCTCGACCGCACCACAACTGCTCCGGTTCCCAGGCTTCGGCCGGGAGCCGGAGGCGGTTACCCCTCCCAAGACAAGCATCGTCAACCTGGCGGAAGTCAGATCCAGCGTGACGTGCGAAGCCGCTGATGCAGCGGCTGGAGGCAAGCCCGCGTGGCTGCCGGTCGTAGCCCTCAGCCTGCGAGCCGCCCCTTCACCCGTGCCGAGGCCGCGTCCACAGCTCCGGATCGCGCGGCGTTCGTGGATAGCGCTTCGCCCGCCCCTGCGCGGCTGAAAAGGCCCGTGCGATCGCGGCGATCTTCTGCGGCTTGGAGGTGGTCACGCGGTGATCCCAGGCATGCTCGCCGCGTGCCCTGACGGCGCGCCCGATCCCGCCATAGATGTCGGCCGCCGCCAGCACCGCCCAGGCGGCGCGAAACGGCAGCGCCGGCGTGCCTTCGCGCGCACTTGCCTCATAGCGCTCGGCCTGGTCGGTCAGCCGCCGCGCGAGCATCGCGATCCGCGGCCGAAGGTGCGGCTTCATATGCTCGCCCGGTGGCGCGTCGATCTCGACCAGCCACGCCACCGGCAGGTAGCAGCGCCCCGCAGCCGCATCCTCCGCCAGGTCGCGCGCGATGTTGGACAGCTGGAACGCGATGCCGAGGTCGCACGCACGGTCGAGCGTGTCCTGATCGGCCGGATCGACCCCCATCACCACCGCCATCAGGCAGCCGATGGCGCCGGCGACATGGTAGCAATAGCGGTAGAGGTCGTCCTCGCTGCGCGGGCGCCACTCCTCGGCATCGAGCGCAAAGCCCGCGATCACGTCGTGCACCAGCGCGTGCGGCAGCCGGGCTTCGGCAGCCACGATCCGCATCGCGTCGAACGCTGGATCGCCGACCCATTCGCCGGCCAGCGCGGCGTTCGTCTTGGCAGTAATCTCCGCCAGCCGCTCGGGCGCGTCGGCAACCGCCGTCATGCCATGGCCGAGCTCCTGCCCGTCGGCGAGGTCGTCGCACGCCCGCGCCCAGGCATAGAGCAGCCACGCGCGCTCGCGGGTGCGCCGGTCGAACAGCCGGCTCGCCGCGGCGAAGCTCTTCGACCCCGCCGCGATCGTCTCCCGCGCGGTCGCGACGATCGCATCGCGGCTCGGGCGATCGGCATGCACCGCGGCGGTCATGAAGCTAGAGCTCGCTGCTCGACATCGAGAAGATCGGCCGCGCGACCTTGTGCCCGGCCATGCGATCGAGCAGCGAATCGAGCTGGTCGTCGATCAGCAGGATGTCGCGGTGCATCGGCCGCAGGAAGCCGACCTCGGCCATCTTGTCCACGAACGCGATCAGCCCGTCGTAATAGCCCGCGACGTTGAGCAGCCCCACCGGCTTGCTGTGATAGCCGAGCTGTGCCCAGCTCATCGCCTCCCACAGCTCGTCCATGGTGCCGGTGCCCCCGGGAATGGTGACGAAGCCGTCCGACAGGTCGGTGAAGGCCTGCTTGCGCTGGTGCATCGTCTCGACGACGTGAAGTTCGGTGCAGCCGCGGTGTGCGACCTCGGCATTGACCAGCGCGGTCGGGATCACGCCGATCACCTCGCCGCCCGCCTCCAGCGCGCCGTCCGCCACCGCGCCCATCAGGCCGAGGCGGCCGCCGCCATAGACGACGCCGATGCCGCGTTCCGCCAGCGTGCGGCCGACGAAGCGCGCATTGTCGATGTAGACGGGGTCCGACGGGGTCGCCGAACCGCAATAGATGGCCAGTCGCTTCACGTAATTTGTCCTTGGAATGTCGACGCAGCCGCGGGTCAGCGGCCGCGTTCCAGCATCAACGAGGCGGTCGCCTTCGCACTTCCCACCACACCCGGGATGCCGGCGCCGGGATGCGTGCCCGCCCCCACGAAATAGAGGTTGGGAATATGGTCGTCGCGGTTGTGCGCGCGGAAGAAGGCGCTCTGCGTCAGGATCGGCTCGAGCGAGAAGGCCGAGCCCAGATGCGCGTTGAGGTCCTTTGCGAAATCGGGCGGCGCATAGCTGAACTTGGTGACGATCCGATCGTGGATGTCGGGGATCAGCCGGCGGCCGACCTCGTCCAGGATCCGCTTCTCGTACATGGGGCCGATGGTGTCCCAGTCGATCGGCAGCTTGCCCATGTGCGGCACCGGCGCCAGCGCGTAGAAGGTGGAATGCCCCTCCGGCGCCAGGCTCGGATCGGTGACGGTCGGGTGGTGCAGGTAGAGCGAGAAATCCTCCGACAGCACGCCATGGTCGTAGATATCGGACAGCAGCCCCTGATAGCGCGGGCCGAACAGGATCATGTGGTGCGGGATGCCCGGCCACGTGCCCTTGATCCCGAAATGCACCAGGAACAGCGACGGCGAGAAGCGCTTCTTCTCCAGCCGTGCCGTCGTCCGGCGTGCACTGCGGGAGTTGCGCAGCAGGTCCTTGTAGCTGTGCATCAGGTCGGCGTTGCTCGCCACCGCGTCCGACGCGATGCGCTTGCCACTGCGGGTGACGACGCCGGTCGCATGGTCCCCCAGCGTCTCGATCTCGGTCACCGGATCGCCTAGGATCAGCGTGCCGCCCAGCCGCTCGAACAAGGCGACCATGCCCGACACCAGCTGGTTGGTACCGCCCTTGGCGAACCAGACGCCGCCGTCGCGCTCCAGCTTGTGGATCAGCGCATAGATGGCGCTGGTTGTGCTCGGGTTGCCACCGACCAGCAACGTGTGAAAACTCAGCGCCTGGCGCAGCTTCTCGTTCTTCACGAAGGTGGAGACCATCGCATAGACCGAGCGCCACGCCTGGTATTTCGCCAGCGCCGGCGCCGCCTTCAACATCGATCGGAAGTCGAGGAACGGCTTGGCGCCGAGCTTCACATAGCCTTCCTCGTACACGCCCTTGGCGTATTCCAGGAAGCGCGCGTAGCCGTCGACGTCCTGCGGATCGAGCTTGGCGATCTCCGAGCGCAGCGACACATCGTCGTTCGAATAGTCGAAGTTGGTGCCGTCAGCCCAATTGAGCCGGTAGAAGGGCGTCACCGGCTCCAGCGTCACGTCCCACGCCATCTCGTGGCCCGACAGCTGCCACAGCTCGCGCAGGCAGTCGGGATCGGTGATCACCGTGGGGCCTGCGTCGAAGGTGAAGCCGTCGCGCTCGAACACATAGGACCGGCCGCCGGCCTTTTCGCGGCCCTCGATCAGCGTCGTCTCGACCCCGGCCGATTGCAGGCGAATGGCGAGCGCCAAGCCGCCGAATCCTGCGCCGATCACCGTTGCCGTTCTCAAGTCCGTTTCTCCCGGCCGCCAGCCTGCATGTCCCAAATCGCCCGTATCGCGCGTGCCACCGGGACCGGCGGCTTGCCGGCGAGCACACGCACCTTGTCGGCCCAGCTCGACCGTCCGGCATAGAAGCGCCCGATCAGTCCCGCGTCCAGCCGATAGAATCGCTCCAGCACGCGATAGCGCGCCTCAGGCTTCGCTGCCCTGAACAACATGGCGGTAAGCATGCGGTAGAATCCCCGCGCACGCCATGTCGTGCGCGCAAGGCCGTGCGTCAACTCGGCGAGGCCTGCGGCGGACAGATCGCGCGCGCCTGCGATCGCCGCCGCCGTCCGCACCGCGTCGGGCAGGGAATAGCCGGTCAGCGGGTGGAACAGCCCGGATCGCATGCCCGCCTTCGCGACCGGCGGGGTGGAGTTCCAATAGGCGTCGAAATCCCCCCCGAACGCGACCGGCAGCACCCCGCGCTCCTCCCGCGCCACCTCGGCAATGCGCCAGCCCTGCGCCTCGGCATAGGCGCGGATGCGCTGCCGCAGCGCCGCCGCATCGATCTCGGGACCATCGCTGTAATAGGTGTCCTCGACGAACATCCGGTCGGCGCCGAGCGGCAGGCAATAGACGAAGCGGTAGCCGTCGAGCTGTTCGACGCGCGCGTCCATCACGGTCGGCCGCGTGCGCCCGTGCGGCTGTTCGAGCACCAGCTCCTGCCCGACGAACTTCTGCCATCCGCATTGAAGGCGCGACAAGTCGCCGGGGCCGCGGCAGTCGATAACGCCCTTGGCCTCGATCCGGGTGCCATCGTCCAGCACCACGCCCGTCGCACCGGCCTCCACTACGCGCCGGCCGGTGAGCAGCGCGTCGTCGGACAGGGTCGCGCGCAGCACCGCATCCAACTGCTCCGATTCCACGCTGTTGTAGGTGGCGTCGAGCGTGCGGCGGTGGTTTGGAAAAGCGACGTCATAGCCCTGCCAGCGATGGCCCACGACCGGCTCGATGATCCAGCGATGGGCCGCCGCAACATCGCTGTCGAAGAAGGACCAGAGGTGATTGCCGCCGAACCGCTCGCCCGTCTCCACCAGCCGCAGCGACAGCTCCGGGCGACGCTCGGCGAGCGCCAGCGCGATCAGCCCTCCGGCAAGTCCCCCGCCCAGGATCGCCAGGTCGCAGTGATGATGGGTCGGCATGCCCCTCGCCTAGCGGAGCTTGCCGAGCGGCGAAAGGGCAGTGCGCCATGGCGCCGGGCCGACGGAACCGCTAAAGCCCGCCCATGTCCGTCGCCCTCGCCATCCTGCTGTCCGCGCTTGCGATGACCGCGATCGTGGGCGTGCGCTACCTGCTCGCGTCCGGCGGCTTCGCGTTCGCGACGCGGCTGCGCCAGCCGGGGCTCTACCAGGGACTCGACCGGCAGATCGTGAAGGAGATCCGCTGGAGCCTGATCTCCGCCGCCATCTATGGCATCCCGGCCGGCGTCGTCGCCTGGGGCTGGCAGAACCGCGGCTGGACCCGGATCTACGCCGACGTGCACGACCGGCCCTTGTGGTGGCTGCCGCTGTCGGTGCTGCTCTATCTCTTCCTCCACGACACCTGGTTCTATTGGAGCCACCGTTGGATGCACCGGCCGCGCGTGTTCCGGGTGGCGCATGCGGTCCACCACGCCAGCCGGCCACCGACGGCCTGGGCGGCGATGGCGTTCCACCCGATCGAGGCGCTGACCGGCGCCTTCGTCATCCCGCTGCTGGTGTTCCTGATCCCGATCCATGTCGGGGCGCTGGGCGTGGTGCTGACGGTGATGACAGTGATGGGCGTCACCAACCACATGGGGTGGGAGATTTTCCCGCGCGCGGTCTGGGCCGGGCCGCTCGGCGGCTGGCTCATCACCGCCAGCCATCACCAGCGCCACCACCAGCGCTACGGCTGCAATTTCGGCCTCTACTTCCGCTTCTGGGACCGCCTGTGCGGCACCGATGACGGACTCGGCAGCTTTGGAAAGAACAGGAATGATCAAGCAGGCGTGCGCAACAGCGATACGGTTCGGCTGGGGCGCAGCGGCACTGGTGCTGCTGACGGGAGCCACGCCGACCACGGAGCTTGAAGTCACGTTCAATCAGTTGCGCTCTTCGAAGGGCATGATCCGGCTGTGCGTGACCGCGAACCCGAAAAGCTTCCCCGGCTGTGCCAAGGACGCGCATGCCGTCACCCGCTCCGTCCCCGCCGCCGAGCATGTGATCCGCGTGCAAGGGCTTGTGCCGGGCACCTATGCGCTCTCGGTGATCCACGACGAGAACGGCAACGGCAAGCTCGACACCTTTGCCGGTATCCCGCGCGAGGGCTTCGGCTTTTCCAACAATCCGAGCCTCGGCTTCGGACCGCCGCGCTTCACCGCCGCGCAGTTCGCGCTGTCAGGTGATGCCGATCGGCAACAGGTAAAGATCCGTTATCTGTTTTGAGCGGAACCGCGGGAGCCAAGGGTGTTGCGCGGCGTTACGCTCCAGCAACATTCCATAAAGGCACCCGTCCTTGACTACGATCTTCCGCACCGCCTCTGCCGCGCTGGTGCTTTCGCTTTCTGCCCTCGGCTCCACTCCTGCACTGGCGCAGGACGGCGATTCCACCACCATCCACAACAACGATGACGGCAGCGACTACGCCGTGCTCGGGTTGGGCGGCGCCATCCTGACGGACTATGAGGGTTCCGACGACTACAGCTTTACGCCGGTCCCGATCGGCATCGGCCGAGTTTCGGGCTTCAACTTCCTGCTCGCGGGCAACCGGCTGAGCGTCGACCTGATTGCCGATAACTTCGGCCCCGGCCTCGATTTCCAGGCAGGCCCCGTCGCCGCGCTGAACTTCAACCGTAGCAGCACCAAGAGCATCGACGACGAGCGCATCAAGGCGCTCGGCAAGCGCAAGACCGCGCTCGAAGTCGGTGGCTATCTCGGCATCGGCCAGACCGGCGTCTTCACCAGCGAGTTCGATCGTCTCTCCGCCTCCGTCAGCTATCGCAAGGGCGTGACCGGGGCGCACTCCGCCGGCATCTTCACGCCGACCGTCACCTACATGACGCCGCTCAGCACCAAGTCCGTCGTGAGCGTCTTCGTCGCGGCCGAGCGCGCGGAAAAGGGGTATGCCCAGAGCTACTTCGGCATCAATCCGCAGCAGAGCGAGGATAGCGGCCTGCCCGTCTACAACGCGCGCGGCGGCTGGAAGAACTGGACGCTGGGCGGCGCCGGTGCCGTGTCGCTGACCGGCAACCTGCGCAACGGCCTGCAGGCGTTCGGCGGCGTCGTCTATCGCCGCATGCTCAACGACTTCGCCGAAAGCCCCGTGACCAGCATCGCGGGCGACCGCGATCAGTGGCTGGGCTCGGTGGGCCTCGCCTACAGCTTCTAACGCGCTTGGGAGAGCCCCGGCTGCCGGTCCGCAAGGGCCGGCAGCCGTGTGGGGCTCGGCAGTTCAGACGCCAGGGGCGGCCTTGCGGGCCGCGGGCGGCGGTGTCTTGGGCTTATAGGCGCACAGATCCGCCACCGGGCAGCGCCAGCATTCCGGGGTCCGCGCCTTGCACACATAGCGGCCGTGCAGGATCAGCCAGTGGTGCGCGTGCAGCCGAAACGGCTGCGGCGTCACCCGGTCGAGCACCAGTTCCACCGCCAGCGGCGTCTTGCCCTTGGCCAGGCCCGTGCGGTTGCCGACCCGGAAGATGTGGGTGTCGACGGCGAACGTCTCCGCCCCGAACGCGACGTTCATCACGACGTTTGCGGTCTTGCGCCCCACGCCGGGCAGCTTCTCCAGCGCCTCGCGGCTCGCCGGCACCTTCCCGCCATGCTCGGCGATCAGCGCCTCAGACAGCGCGATCACATTCTTGGCCTTGGTGTTGAACAGGCCGATGGTCTTGATGTGCTCCTTCAGCCCCGCCTCGCCGAGCGCCACCATCTTCTCCGGCGTGTCGACCTCGGCAAACAGCCGGCGCGTCGCTTTGTTGACGCCGGCGTCGGTCGCCTGCGCCGAGAGCACGACTGCCACCAGCAGGGTGAAGTCGTTGACCGATTCGAGTTCGGTCTCGGGGTGCGGATTGGCTTCGGCCAGCCGCCGATAGAACTCGAAAACGTCGGTCCGCTTCAAAGGCCCAGCACCGCGTCCATGCTGTAGCGCCCCGGCGCCTGCTGCACGAGCCACTGCGCCGCCTTCACCGCGCCACGCGCAAAGATCGCGCGGTCGTCGGCGCGATGGCCCAGCTCGATCCGCTCGCCTTCGCCCGCAAAGATCACCTGGTGGTCGCCCACCACGCGCCCGCCGCGTAGCGCCGCGAACCCGATCGTGCCCTGCGCCCGTGCGCCGACCAGCCCGGCGCGGCCGACGACGGCCACGTCCGACAGCTCGACGCCCATGCCCTCGGCCGCGGCCTCGCCCAGCATCAGCGCCGTGCCCGATGGCGCATCCACCTTCATGCGGTGGTGCATCTCGACGATCTCGATGTCCCAGTCGGAACCGAGCCGCTCGGCCGCCTCCCGCACCAGACGCGACAGCAGCGCCACGCCGAGCGACGTGTTGCCGGTCTGCAGGATCGGGATCTCCTCGGCGGCCTGGTCGATCAGCGCATGTTGCGCGCGCGACAAGCCGGTGGTGCCGATCAGGATCGGGGTCGCCGTAGCGCGGGCGGCGGCGATATGGGCATCGACGGCAACGGCTGCGGAGAAGTCGACCAGGACGTCGGCCCTGCGCGCGATGCCCTCCGAATTCTCGCCGGCATCGGCGCCACCGGCCAGCGTCGCGCCCAGCTCCGGGATGACGGCGGCGATGGCCTGTCCCATGCGGCCCAGCCGCCCATAGATGCCGATGCTTGCCATTCTGCTCCGCCTTGCCGTGCCCGGCGGCCCAACGCGCGTCGGGAGCACCGGCTCCCCGCCTCGACGACCGGTCCGCGGCTCATGGCAGAAAGCCGCCGCCCCCGACAAGCGGAAGCGACAGCGAAACGGATCAGGCGGCGACGTGCGCGACCGGTGCCTCGGCGTATTTCGGATCTTGGGGATTGAACTCGGGGAACGGCGTGAACAGGCGCGAGGTCAGCGCGACGCCGTTCAGCCCGGCGAGCTTGAACGTGCCGAGCTTCGCCACCTTGGGCGCGCCGCCGGCACGCTCCACGGTAACCGCATCGACGTGCAGGTCGCCATGCTTGGTCCACAGCATGTGGGGGGCCAGCAGCATGTCCATGTTGTTGTACACCACCGAGACGCAGATGCGCTGCATCATTGCGAAGCGCAGGATGTCGCTGATGCTCGCGCGGTCTTCTTGGGCGTCACTCACGGGGGTGGAACGGGCTAGTTCGAGCATTTGTTGCATTGCGGCACGCAGCTAGTCGTACGCCGCCACCGCTTCAAGCGTGTTTGTGGATTGGCGGCTGTCCCGTCCCGGGGCTAGATCCTCCCCATGCACGCCGTCCGCAACTTCGTCGTCCTCACCGGCGCCGGCCTCTCCGCCGAAAGCGGCCTCGCGACCTTCCGCGGCCCCGGCGGCCTGTGGGAAGGGCATCGTGTCGAGGACGTGTGCACGCCCGAGGCGCTGGCGCAGGATCCGGCACTGGTGCACCGCTTCTATGATCTACGGCGGGCCGCGCTCAACACGGTGGAGCCCAACCCCGCGCACCAGGCCCTAGCGCGCCTGGATGCCGCATGGGCGGGCGAGTTGCTGATCGTCACCCAGAACGTCGACGACTTGCACGAGCGCGCCGGTGCGCAACGGCTGCTGCACATGCACGGCGCGCTGCGCTCCGCCCTGTGCGCGGCGTGCGGCACCCGCATGCCGCATACCGGCTCCCTGCCTCCGGGCACCGCCTGCCCGGCATGCGGCGCGCCGGCGCTGCGCCCGGACATCGTCTTCTTCGGGGAGATGCCCTACGACATGGATCGCATCGAGGCGGCGCTTGCGGACGCCGACCTGTTCGTCTCGATCGGCACTTCCGGCGCGGTCTATCCCGCCGCCGGCTTCGTCCAGATGGCCGCGCACTTCGGCGCCGCTACCCTGGAACTCAACCTCGAACCCTCGGCCGGCAGCCATTGGTTCGAGGAAAGCCGCCTCGGCCCGGCGACGCGGCTGGTGCCGGAGTGGGTCGAGGAAGTGCTCGCCGGACGCTGAGCCTCACTCCACCCAGTCGAGGCCGATGTCGCGATAGAGGGTGCGGTCCTCCTCCCAATCGGGCTTCACCTTGACGTGGAGGTAGAGGTGGACGCGCACGCCCATCAGCGTCTGGAGCTCGGCTCGCGCCTTGGCGCCGATTTCCTTGATGCGGGCCCCGCCCTTGCCCAGCACGATCGCGCGCTGGCTCTCGCGCCCGACCAGGATCTGCTGGTGGATCTCGACCGACCCGTCCTCGCGCTCCTTGTAGAGCTCGGTGTCGACCGCGATCGCATAGGGGAGCTCGGCATGGAGCTGGTGGTAGATCTGCTCGCGGGTCATCTCCGCCGCCAGCATCCGGTCGGTCGCGTCGGAGACCTGGTCCTCCGGGAAGTGCCACGGCCCTTCCGGCATGCGCGCCGCAAGCGCAGCCTTGAGCTCCGGCACGCCGTCGCCGGTCTGGGCGCTCACGAAAAAGGTCTCGTCGAAGCCCATCTGTTCGTTCAGGCGCGCGGCATGCGTCAGCAGGCGCGGCTTGTCCGCGATGTCGACCTTGTTGAGGATCAGCAGCTTTGGCTCGCGACGGTGGGCGAGCCGCTCGGCGATGTCCGTCACCTTGGGGCCGAGGCCGCCCTTGGCATCCACCACGAAGGCGATCGCGTCCGCACCTTCGGCGCCTTCCCAGGCGGCCGCGACCATGGCGCGGTCGAGCCGGCGGCGCGGGTCGAAGATGCCGGGCGTGTCGACCAGCAGCAGCTGCGTGTCGCCTTCGATGGCGATGCCCATCAGGCGGGTGCGCGTGGTCTGTGCCTTGGCGCTGGTGATCGCGACCTTCTGGCCGACCATCGCGTTGACGAGCGTCGACTTGCCCGCGTTGGGGGCGCCGACCACGGCAACGAGGCCACAGCGTTGGGTGGAGGGATTCATATGCGAGCCTAAATGCTAAGAGAGAAATCGTGGGCCGCGAAGCCCGGCCGTGCAAGCCACCGCTGTCGCGTCAACGCTCCAGCTGGCGCAACAGCGCCTTGGCGGCGGCGGTTTCCGCCTCCTGCTTGGACGTACCCTGCGCGGACGCCTCGGCGAGCTTGCCGATCGACACCTTGACCGTGAACCGCGGCGCATGGCCGGGTCCGGAGCGATCGACCACCGTATATTCGGGCGGGCGCCGGTCGTTTGCGGCGGCCCATTCCTGAAGCGCGGACTTGGGGTGCTTGGGCGCGCGGACCTGCGTTTCGATGCGATCGGCCCAGATCCGGCGCACGAAGCCGCGCGTCGCCTCCAGCCCCGCCTCCAGGTAGAAGGCGCCGATCAGCGCCTCCATCACGTCCCCCAGCACATTGTCGCTCTGCGTCGCGCCGTCGTCGCGCGCCTGCTTGCCCAGGCGCAGGTGCGGCACCGCGCCCAGTTCGCGTGCCAGTTCGGCGCACACCGCACCCGTCACCAGCGCGTTGATCCGCCGCGACAGCTTGCCCTCGGGCTCGTCGGGGAAACGCTCGAACAGCCACTCCGCCATCAGCAGGCCGAGCACGCGATCGCCCAGGAACTCGAGTCGTTCGTAGCTTTCCCCGGCATGGCTGCCATGCGTCACCGCCCGCTCGAACAGCGGCAGCGGCAGGTCGTCGCGGCCGAAGGTGGCGGCGATCCAGGGGGCGAGCGGGGGCGTGCTCAGAAGCCTTCCCCGATCCGATCAAAGCGCGCGGCGCTGACCCAGGTCCAGGGCAGCAGCCACTGCGCGCTGCCGTCGGTCGACCAGAAGTTGACCACGGCCTTGCCCTCCAGATTTGCCATCGGCACGAAGCCGATGCCCTGGTTGGGCATCGCCGGGAAGCGGCTGTCGGCGCTGTCGTCGCGGTTGTCGCCCATCAGGAAGACATGCCCCGCAGGCACGGTGTAGACGCCGGTGTCGTCGGCGGGCGTCTCCGCCTGGTCGAGCACGCGATAGCGCTTGCCGTTGGGGAGCGTCTCCTCGAACTGCGGATAGCGGCAGATCGGCTTGCCGGCCGCGTCCTCGTCCTGGAACTCGAACTGGCAGCCGAAGTTCGGCGACACCGGCAGCACGAAATCGGCGATACGCTGCTTCGGGATCGGCTTTCCGTTCAAGAACAGCTGGCCGCGCTGCATCTGCACGCGGTCGCCCGGCAGGCCGATCACGCGCTTGACCCAATTGTCCTCGGCGGTCGGCGGTGCCTTGAACACCACCACGTCGCCGCGCTCGGGCGTGCTCGCAAATACGCGGCCGGGGATCAGCGGCAGGCTCCACGGCAGGCTGTGGCGCGAATAGCCGTAGTTCCACTTGGTGATGAACAGATAGTCGCCGACCAGCAACCGCGGGAGCATCGAGCCCGACGGGATGTTGAAGGGCGAGAAGAAGAAGCTGCGGATCACGAACACGAAGATCGCGAGCTTCACGAAAAACAGCACCGTCTCGCGCAGTTCGGAGCGCTGGCGACGGGCGGCGGGTTTGCTGGCCATGGCGCCTGCTGTGCGGGGGACTCCTGCCCACGTCAACCCAGGCTGTTGGGGAGTAGCGGAGCGGCCTGTGCCGCGCTAGGTCGCGCCACGACGACGGCTTGAAGGAGAAAACGCATGACGGACACCGCCTGGCAGGCCGTGGAGGCACTGGCGCCCAAGCGCCTGACCGAGTTGTTCGCAGCCGAGCCGGATCGGCTGGAGGCGCTGACGCTCGACGTCGCCGGTATTCATTTCGACTGGTCCAAGACGCACCTCGACGCAGCCGGGCTCCAGGCGTTCGTGCAGCTGGCCGATGCCGCCGGCCTCGCCGCACGCCGGGACGCGCTGTTCGCGGGCGAGCCGGTCAACGTGACCGAGGGCCGCGCCGCCGAGCATGCGGCCCAGCGCGGCGAAGGCCATCCGGAAAGCGTCGCCCAGGCGCGCGGCTTCCACGCCCGCATGCGCGCGCTGATCGACGCGATCGAAGCCGACGCACTGGGCCCGATCCGGCACGTGCTGCACATCGGCATCGGCGGCTCGGCGCTCGGCCCGGACCTGCTGATGGACGCGCTCGGCCGCGATTCGGACCGCTATGACGTGGCGATCGTCTCCAACGTCGATGGCCTCGCGCTGGAGGAAGCGATCGAGGATTTCGATCCCGATGCAACCCTGCTGGTGATCGCGTCCAAGACCTTCACCACCACCGAGACGATGCTCAATGCAGAGAGCGCGATCGGCTGGATGACCGAGAATGGCGTCGCGGACCCCTATGGCAAGGTGATCGCGCTGACGGCGAACCCCGAGCAGGCGATCGCATGGGGCGTCGACGAGACCCGCGTGCTTCCCTTCTCGGAAAGCGTCGGCGGCCGCTACTCGCTGTGGTCGTCGATCGGCTTCCCGGCCGCGATCGGCCTTGGCTGGGACGTGTTCGAGGAGCTGCTGGAGGGCGCGGCCGAGATGGACCGCCACTTCCGCCTCGCCGAGCCGCTGCGCAACGCGCCGGTGCTCGCGGCCTTTGCCGACCTCTACTACACCCAGGTTCGCCACGCCGAGACCCGCGCCACCTTCGCCTATGACGAGCGGCTGCGGCTGCTGCCCTCCTATCTCCAGCAATTGGAGATGGAGTCGAACGGCAAGCGGGTGACCGCCGACGGCACGCCCGTCACCCGCCCGACCGCACCGATCACCTGGGGCGGCGTCGGCACCGACGCGCAGCATGCGGTGTTCCAGCTGCTCCACCAGGGCACCCACCTGGTGCCGGTCGAGTTCATCGCCGCGATCGAGCCCGGCGATCTGCTGAGCGAAGCGCACCACCGCCAGCTGCTGCTGAATGCGCTGGCCCAGGGCGCGGCGCTGATGGCGGGGCGCGACAACGAGGACCAGGCGCGCGCCTATCCGGGCGACCGCCCGTCGTCGACGCTGCTGCTGGACCAGGTGGACGCCCGCACGCTGGGCGCGCTGATCGCCTTCTACGAGCACCGCACCTTCGTCAGCGCGGCACTGCTGGGCATCAACCCGTTCGACCAGTTCGGCGTCGAGCTCGGCAAGGAAATGGCCAAGGCGGCGGACAAGGGCGGCCAGGCGTTCGACGCGTCCACGACGGACCTGCTCCGCCGCGCCGGTCTCGCCGGCTGATCGACGCAGCCGATCGGCGTGAGGAAGGCATTGCGCCACCCTCACGCCGATCCCGCGTTATAGAGGCAGTTCCTTCGCGCCCACCCGCGCCCCTTTCTGCAGGCGAGCATCATGGCAAACTTCGACTACGACCTCTTCGTCATCGGTGCGGGCTCCGGCGGCGTGCGGGCCGCACGCGTCTCGGCAGCGCATGGCGCCAAGGTGGCGATCGCCGAGGAATATCGGGTCGGCGGCACCTGCGTGATCCGCGGCTGCGTGCCCAAGAAGCTGCTCGTCTACGGCGCGCACTTCGCCGAGGACCTGCGCGATGCCAAGCAGTTCGGCTGGGACGTGCCGGAGCCGTGCGCGTTCAGCTGGCCGCGGCTTCGCGACAATGTGCTGAGTGAGGTCGACCGGATCAACAAGGCCTATACCGCCACGCTCACCAACCATGGCGTCGAGATCATCGGCGAGCGCGCCACCGTCTCAGGTCCCCATTCGGTGACGCTGGCCTCCGGCCGCACGATCACCGCCGGCAAGATCCTGGTGGCGGTCGGCGCGCGCCCGGCGATCCCCGTTTGCCACGGCCATGAGCATGGCATCACCTCCAACGAGGCGTTTCACCTCGACGCGGTGCCCAAGCGCATCCTGATTGCGGGCGCCGGCTATATCGCCAACGAGTTCGCCGGCATCTTCAACGAGTTCGGCAGCAAGGTCACGCTCATCAACCGCAGCGACGTGATCCTGCGCGGCTATGACGAATCGATCCGCGACCGGCTGCTCCAGATCTCGATGCTCAAGGGCATCGACTTCCGCTTCCATGCCGAGTTCGAAGGCATCGAAAAGGGCGAGGACGGCTGCCTCACCGTCACCATGTCGAACCACGAGCCGATCACGGTCGATTGCGTGCTGTTCGCCACCGGCCGCGTTCCCAACACCGAAGGGCTCGGGCTCGAGGCGGCCGGGGTCGAGCTGGACGACAAGGGCGCGATCAAGGTCGACGCGGACAGCAAGTCGAGCTGCGACAGCATCTATGCGGTGGGCGACGTCACCAACCGCGTGCAGCTGACGCCTGTGGCGATCCGCGAGGGGCAGGCGTTCGCCGACACGGTGTTCGGCGGCAAGCCGCACCGCGTCGATTACGAGAACATTCCCGCCGCCGTGTTCAGCCACCCGCCGATGGCCGGCGTCGGCATGACGGAGGCGCAGGCCAAGAACAAGCTCGGCTCGGTGAAGGTCTACCAGTCCGACTTCCGCCCGATGAAGAACGTGCTCGCCGGCCGCAACGAGCGCGCGCTCTACAAGATGATCTGCGAGAGCGAGACTGGCCGGGTCGTGGGGCTGCACATGATCGGCCCGGACTCGCCCGAGATCCTGCAGGCCGCTGCGATCGCGGTGAAGGCGGGCCTCACCAAGGACGACTTCGACCAGACGGTGGCGCTCCACCCGAGCATGGCCGAGGAACTGGTGCTGATGCGCTGAGGCAGACCAGGAACTCTGCCTCGAACGAACGCGCGATGCCGTATTCCCGCGCAGGCGGGAATCCAGGGCCAAGCAGAGCAACGCAGGCGAGCATTTAGAAACCCTGGGCTCCCGCTTTCGCGGGAGCACGGGAAGGATGAGCGGGTCCGTGCTCTACCGAGCCGGCACCTCATCCCCCGCGAGCACGGCGTCCGACCCGGACCGCGCAGCACCGCCCGCGACCCTCTCGGAGATGACGCTGGTCACCGCCAGGTTCATGGTCACGTTACCGAGCGTGCGGACCAGGTCGGGGAAGGTCTCGACCGCCACCAGCAGCGCGAGCGGCTCGACGGGCACGCCCATGGCGATGCCGATCGGCGCGATCGACGAGACGAAGCTGATCTGGCCCGGCAGGCTCGCCGCACCCATGGTCGTGATCGCGCCGGCAGCGATGCCGGCCGCGATCTGCCCGGCGCCCAGGTGCACGCCGAAGACATGCGCGACATAGACCGCGACCGCGACGTTCATCGCCGGCCCGGTCGCGCGGAACAGCGCCACCGCCATCGGCAGCACCACGCCGGAGGTGGCGACGGGCACCCCCGCCTCCTCGGATCCGCGCAGCATCGCCGGCAGCGAGGCGAGCGAAGACTGGGTGCTGATCGCCACCGCCTGGGCCGGCGCGGTCGCGCGCAGGAAGCGGCCGAGGGACACGCGTCCGCCGAGCATCGCCAGCGGATAGGCGAGCAGCCACACCACCATGCCGACCGCCATCACGATCAGCACATAGTGCACCAGCGCCCCGAAGGCGGCCGTACCCGCCCGCGCGCCGACGACATAGCCGAGCGCGAACACGCCGACAGGCCCGAGCCACAGCACCCAGCGGATCACGATCAGCATCGTGTCGGCGAGCCCCTGGAACAGCCGCACCAGCAACTGCCGGGATTCACCCGAAAGCCGGGTGAGCGCAAAGGCGAACACCAGGGTGAACAGGATCAGGGGCAGGAACTGGTCGTTCGCCGCGGCTGCGATCGGGTTGGTCGGCACGATCGCGACCAGGAACTGGGTGAAGGGCGGAACCTCCGCCGTGGGCCCCGCCTGGCCGAAGGTCCCGCGCAGGGCGCCGGCTGCCGTGTCCGACAGCGGAAACCAGTCGAGCAGCCCCAGGGTGACGCCTGCGCCCAATGCCGAGGAGGTCCAGAGGATCACGACGAACAACAGGATCGATCGGGTCGCGATCCGGCCGGCGCGCGCGGCTTCCGCGGTCTGGGCGACGCCGGTCACCAGCAGCGCGACCACCAGCGGGACGATCGTCATGCGCAGCGCGTTGAGCCAGGCGGTGCCGATCGGCTCCGCCCAGGCGATGCCTGCGACCGCGGTGCCGGGCGCCTGGGCGGCGAGGATCACCCCCAGCGCCAGCCCCGCCACCAGTCCGGTCAGAATACGCGCCGCTTGCGACATGCTCGCCCTTCGTCAAAACGCGCGCTATCCACGCCGATCACGAGCGGCACAACCTGAGGGCAGCTGAGCCGATGGCAAGAAAATATTTCGGCACCGACGGCATTCGCGGCGCCACCAACCAGTCGCCGATGACCGCCGAGATGGCGATGAAGGTCGGCATGGCCGCCGGCGCGCACTTCCGCCGGGGCGACCACCGCCACCGCGTGGTGATCGGCAAGGACACGCGCCTGTCGGGCTATATGCTCGAAAACGCCATGGTCGCCGGCTTCACCTCGGTCGGCATGGACGTGGTGCTGGTGGGGCCGATGCCGACGCCGGCGGTGGCGATGCTCACCACCTCGATGCGCGCCGACCTGGGCGTGATGATCTCGGCGAGCCACAACCCCTACGCGGACAATGGCATCAAGCTGTTCGGCCCGGACGGCTTCAAGCTTTCCGATGCCGACGAGGCGGCGATCGAGGCGCTGATCGACGGGCAGGTCCCGCTCGCACCTTCGGCCGAGATCGGCCGCGCCCGCCGGGTCGAGGACGCACGGGGCCGCTACATCCACTTCGCCAAGTCCACTTTCCCCGAGGAACTGCGCCTGGACGGGCTGAAGGTCGTGGTCGATTGCGCCAATGGCGCCGCCTATCAGGTCGCCCCTTCCGCGCTGTGGGAGCTAGGGGCCGAGGTGGTGGCGATCGGCGTCACCCCCAATGGCAAGAACATCAACGACGGCGTCGGCTCGACCGCACCCGCCACGCTCAGCGAAACCGTCATCGGGTCCGGCGCCGCAATCGGCATCGCGCTCGACGGTGACGCCGACCGGCTGATCGTGGTCGACGAGACCGGTCGGGTGATCGACGGCGACCAGCTGATGGCCACCATCGCCGCGGGCTGGGCACGCCAGGGCCGGCTGAAGGGCGGCGGCCTCGTCACCACCGTCATGTCCAACCTCGGCCTCGAACGCCATCTCGCCGCGCAAGGGCTCGGCATGGTGCGCACCAAGGTCGGCGACCGCCACGTGCTCGAGAAGATGCGCGCGTCCGGCTATAATGTCGGCGGCGAACAGTCGGGCCACATCATCCTGTCCGACTATGCGACCACCGGCGACGGGTTGGTCGCAGCCCTCCAGGTGCTCGCCGAAGTCACCCGCGCCGGCGCCCCGGCAAGCGAGGTGCTGCACCGCTTCGATCCGCTGCCCCAGCTGCTGCGCAACGTCCGCTTCGCGGGCGGCAAGCCGCTGGAGGATGCGCGCGTCACCGACATCATCACCGCAGCCGAGGCCGAACTGGCCGGCCGCGGCCGGCTGGTCATCCGCCCGTCGGGCACCGAGCCGGTGATCCGGGTGATGGCCGAGGGCGACGATCGCGCGCAGGTGGAAGCGGTGGTGACCCGCATCTGCGACGCCGTGCAGAAGGCGGCCGCCTGATGCTGGAGATGCGGCCCGATTGCGAGCGCTGCGGCACCGACCTGCCTGCCGACCAGGGCGGCGCGTTCATCTGCTCGTCCGAATGCACCTTCTGCGCGGAATGCGCAGACGACCTGGACGAGCAGTGCCCCAATTGCGGCGGGGAGCTGCTCGACCGGCCCGCCCGCGTGGGCAAGGCGCTGAGGGACCATCCCGCCTCCACCGAGCGGCGGTACGCGGCGTGACGATCCCCCGCATCCTGATCGTCGCCGGATCCGATTCGGGCGGTGGCGCCGGCATCCAGGCGGACCTCAAGACCGTCACCATGCTCGGCGGCCACGGCATGACCGCGATCACCGCGATCACCGCCCAGAACACGCTGGGCGTCGACGGCGTCCACCCGATCCCGACCGACATGGTGCTGGCGCAGATCGATTCGGTCGTCTCCGACATTGGCGTCGACGCGGTGAAGATCGGCATGATCGGCTCGGCCCGCACCGCACTCGCGCTTGCGGAACGGCTCGAACAGCTCCCCGGCGTGCCGGTGGTGCTCGATCCCGTGATGGTGGCGAGCAGCGGCGCTCGACTGGCGGACACCGCCACCATCGCCGCGTTCGAGCGGCTGATGGACCGGGCGACCGTGGTCACGCCCAACATCCCGGAACTCGAGGCATTCGCCGGTGCGGCCCTCCCGACGGTCGAGGCCCGGGCGGAGGCCGCGCGCCGGCTCGCGGCCGCCCACGGCTGCGCCGTGCTGGCCAAGGGCGGCCATGACGACGGGCCTACGGTGATCGACCGGCTCTATCCGGCAGAAAGCGGCGCCCCGCCCGTGCTCGAATGGAGCGATCCCCGCATCGACAGCACCGCGACGCACGGCACCGGCTGCACCCTCTCCACCGCCATCGCCTGCGGCCTCGCCGGTGAGTGGAACCTCGCCGAGGCGATCGCCCGCGCCCGGCGCTTCGTGCGGATCGCAATGCTGGGAGCCGAACCGCTCGGCGACGGCCACGGGCCCATGGGGCAGCAGGGCGTGCGGCTCGACCTCAATGCCAGCCGATGGTCGCCGATGCTCAACCAGGTGACGGTGCCCGCGACCGACCTCGCCGCAAGCGAGCGCTTCTACCGGATGCTCGGCCTGCGCCAGATCGTCCGTTCCAGCCGCCGCTATGCGCGCTTCGAGAGTGAGGGCGGCGTGACCTTCTCGATCGAAATGGCCGAGGGCACCGACCGCCCGACCGTGTATTTCGAGGTCGGCGACCTCGACATCGCGGTCCGCTACCTGCGCCAGCAGGGCGTCGCCTTCACCCAGGAACCGGTCGAGCAGCCCTGGGGCTGGCGCGAGGCGCGCCTCACCGATCCCGCGGGCAATGCCGTTTGTCTCTACCAGGCTGGCGAGATGCGGCGGTTTCCGCCATGGCGCATCGCAAATGCCTGATTACTCTCATGAACGCCTGCACCCCGGCCCCGTCGCGGGCGTGGACGAGGCCGGCCGTGGCCCGCTTGCCGGCCCGGTTGTCGCTGCCGCGGTGGTGCTCGACCCCGACTGCATTCCCGATGGCATCGACGATTCCAAGGCGCTGACGGCGCTGCGCCGCGAACGGCTGTGTGCGGAGATCCTCGCCTGCGCCAAGGTCGGCATCGGCATCGCCAGCGTCGAAGAGATCGACCAGATCAACATCTTCTGGGCCACCATGCTCGCCATGCACCGCGCCGTGGACGCGCTGGGGGTGGCGCCCGGCATGGTGCTGGTCGACGGCAACCGCTGCCCCGACTGGCCCCACCCCTCGCGCGCGCTGGTCGGCGGCGATGCGCTGTGCCTGTCGATCGCGGCCGCCTCGATCGTCGCCAAGCACCACCGCGACATGATCATGATCGAGGCCGACGCCCGTCATCCCGGCTATGGCTGGGCCTCCAACAAGGGCTATTCGGCCAAGGCGCATCTGGAGGCGCTCAAGTCGCTCGGCCCCACGCCGCTGCACCGCCGTTCGTTCGCGCCGGTCGCGCAAGCGTGGCTGCCGCTGGAAACCGTCGGCTGAGTCCTTTGCGCCACACCCACCAGTGGTGGGGCGTGGCAGCGGGTACAGACTCAATATCTTCGGTCCGGGCGCATTGCCGCGCATCTCCGCGGAATCGCGGGGGAATCTGGTAAATAAATGTTTGCTTGACCCGACTCCGCCGATCCGCAGGAGTGTGGGCAACAACAAGGGGGCGTGAATCGATGGGGGTGCTGGAGAAGGTGCGGACGCGGTCGCCGAAGACGGCGATGGCGGAACCGCGCGCGGCGCTGCCGCTCGACACCATCCTGCAAGGCGACTGCATCGCGCACATGCGCGCACTGCCGACCGCATCCGTCGACATGATCTTCGCCGACCCGCCCTACAACCTCCAGCTCGGCGGCGACCTCAACCGCCCGGACGGCAGCCATGTCGACGCCGTCACCGACGAATGGGACAAGTTCGATTCATTCGCGAGCTACGACCGCTTCACGAAGGACTGGCTGGCCGAGGCGCGCCGCATCCTGAAGCCGGACGGCACCATCTGGGTGATCGGCAGCTACCACAACATCTTCCGCGTCGGCGCGACGATCCAGGACCTGGGCTTCTGGATCCTCAACGACATCGTCTGGCGCAAGGCCAACCCGATGCCGAACTTCCGCGGCACCCGCTTCACCAACGCGCACGAGACGCTGATCTGGGCGTCGATGGGCGAGAAGTCGAAGTACACCTTCAACTATCGCAGCATGAAGACCTT
This sequence comes from Sphingomonas sp. ACRSK, assembly GCF_022346685.1. NCBI lineage: Bacteria > Pseudomonadati > Pseudomonadota > Alphaproteobacteria > Sphingomonadales > Sphingomonadaceae > Sphingomonas > Sphingomonas sp. ACRSK. The sequence continues at coordinate 88,935 of NZ_JAKRNR010000001.1, forward strand.
GAACGACGAGCTGCAGATGCGCTCCGACTGGGAATTCCCGATCTGCGGTGGGCCGGAGCGGCTGAAGAAGGACGGGCACAAGGTCCATCCGACCCAGAAGCCGGAGGCGCTGCTCTATCGCGTGCTGCTGGCCGCCACCCATCCCGGTGACGTCGTGCTCGACCCCTTCTTCGGCACCGGCACCACCGGCGCCGTCGCCAAGCGGCTGGGCCGCCGCTGGATCGGCATCGAGCGCGAGGGCGTGTACATCGATGCCGCCACCCAGCGCATCGCCGAGGCGCTGCCGCTCGACGAATCGTCGCTGCGTACGATGCAGGCACCCAAGGGCACGCCGCGCGTCGCCTTCGGCACGCTGGTCGAAAACGGCATGGTGGCACCGGGCATGGTGCTGACCGACGCCAAGCGCCGCTTCCAGGCGGTGGTGCGCGCCGACGGCTCGCTCGCCTGCGGCGTCGAGACGGGCTCGATCCACAAGCTCGGTGCCACGCTCCAGGGCGCGCCGTCCTGCAACGGCTGGACCTTCTGGCATCACGAGAGCGAGGGTCGCCTCCAGGCGATCGACACGCTGCGGCAGACGTACCTGCTGGCAACGCAGCCTTAAGGCCAGCGACGTTCCATAGAACCGTGCTCCTGCGCAGGCAGGAGCCCAGGGCCACGAACGCCGGCGGTTGCCGCTCTAGGCTCCTGCCTCCGCAGGAGCACGGCCTTCCGCCGGTTGCGACAGACGCGAGCCTGCGCGAAAGCAGGCCATGACCGTCCCTCCGATCGCCCCCGATGCCCGCCTCCACCTCCGACCCGTCCAGCTGATCGACACGCCCGTGGCGCTCGACGGCGAGGCCGAACGGCTGGCGGGCGGCATGCAGTGGTTCGCTGCCTATGAACTGCTCGCCCCCGGCCTCCGAGCGACCGTTCCGCTATCCGATTTCCCCCGGCTGCTCGAGAGCGTATCGAGCACCCAGGCCGATCGACTGCAGACCCTACACGCCCGCATCACCGCGCACCGTGCCCCGATCGCCTGTGGCGAGCGCGTGCTGCGCCTGGACCAGCCGCTGGTCGCCGGCATCCTCAACTGCACGCCCGACAGCTTCTCCGACGGCGGCCGCAACGGCAGCGACCCGGAAACGATCGCCGCCACCGGCCACCGCATGGCGGAGGCAGGCGCCGCGCTGATCGACGTCGGCGGCGAATCGACCCGCCCCGGCGCCGCCACCGTCTGGGAAGGCGACGAGATCGCCCGCGTCGTGCCGGTGATCGAGCGCCTGGCCGCAAGCGGCACGCCTGTCTCGATCGACACGCGCAAGGCCGCCGTCATGGAGGCGGCGCTGGCGGCAGGCGCGCACATCGTCAACGACGTCGCCGCCCTGCTGTTCGACCCGCGCGCGCTGGAGGTGGTGGCCCACGCCGGTTCCCCGGTGGTGCTGATGCACTCGCCCGACCCGGCAACCGGTGGCCATGCCCGCCCGGCATATCGCAACGTGCTCACCGACGTATTCGACTGGCTGGACGAGCGGATCGAGGCGGTGGTCGCCGGGGGCGTCAACCGTGCCAACATCCTCGTCGATCCCGGCATCGGCTTCGGCAAGTCGCTTGCCGAAAACCTCGCGCTCCTGAACGAGCTCGCGATCTTCCACGGCCTCGGCTGCCCGATCCTGCTCGGTGCCAGTCGCAAGCGGCTGATCGGTGCGCTTGCGAACGAGGCGCCGGCAGACCAGCGGCTGGGGGGCTCGCTCACGCTGGCGCTGAAAGGCGCGGACATGGGCGCGCAGCTGATCCGCGTCCACGACGTGCCGGAAACGGTGCAGGCGCTGCGGGTGTGGCGCGGCCTGCGCGACACGGCGCTCGCAGGTTGAGGATGGAGCCATCGCCCCCGCCCACCGTTACTCCCCCATGCGGACCTTCCTTCCCCTGCTGGCGCTGACCTGCCTGTGTGCGTGCGGCGGCGACCAGACGCCCGAGGAGGCGGCGCCCAACGCCGCCGTCGCTGAGGAAACCCCTGCACCGACCCCAGCTCCCCCGGCACCTGCGACGCCCGTGCCGAGCAGCGACGCGCCGACGCCCACGCCAGCCGCAACCGCGACTTCGTCCACCGCGGGCCGCGTGTCGCGCTACACCAGCCTCTCCGACTGCCGGGTGCTACGCTCGGCCCCGGACGAGGCGGGTTTTTCCGAATCGAGCTGCCCTGGCCTCGGCGACTATCGGCTGAAGCTGGTCGAAGCCGACGGGCGCCAGAACCTCCTGCTCGTCTCGGGCGGGCGCGAGCATAACCTGCGCCTCTCGTCCGTCACCAGCGGCGGCTTCAGCGAGCTGGGCAAGCGGATCGAATGGCGTGGGCGCGAGCAGGACGGCAGCTTCCGCCCCGATGCGCTGATCCTGCGCTACGACGTGGTCGAGAACTTCGACCAGCCAACCAGGCCGACCTCCTACCTGCTGCCGGTGTCGCTGGAGCGTACGCCCTGCCTGTCCGCCAAGATTCGTCCCGGCGCCGACCAGAACGACCGCGCCCGCGCCGCCGCGGACGGCCCCGGAAAATGCCTCTGAACGGGCGTCAGGCGGCGCTCTGGTCGATCCCCAGTTCGCCCAGCTTGCGATAGAGCGTCGAGCGACCGATGCCGAGGCGGCGGGCGACTTCGCTCATGCGCCCCCGATAATGGCCGATCGCCAGCCGGATCACATCGGCCTCGATCTCGTCGAGCGCGCGCAGGTTGCCGTCGGGCCGGAACAGCGTCACCCCTGCCTCGGTCGGGCGCACCGGCGCGGGGCGACGGATCGTCTCCTCGTCGGATAGCTGGGCGATCTGCGGGAAATCGGCACGCGTCAGCGCATCGCCCTCGCACAGCACCGCCGCGCGGAAGAGCGCGTTCTGGAGCTGCCGCACGTTGCCCGGCCAGTCGTAGCCGGCAAGCAGCGCCAGCGCGTCGTCGGTGATGCCAAGCTGCCGCAGCCCCGGCTGCCGTCCGATCCGCGCCAGCAGGTGGCGGGCAAGCGGGGCCACGTCGCCCGGACGCTCGCGCAGGGGCGGGATCGTCAGCTGGACGACGTTGAGGCGGTAATAGAGATCCTCCCGGAAGCGTTCGGCCTCCACCTCGTCGGCGAGCGTGCGGTTGGTCGCCGCGATCACGCGCACGTCGACGCTGCGCGCATAGGATGCGCCGATCGGTCGCACCTCCCCTGACACGATCGCGTCGAGCAGCTTCGCCTGCACCGCGAGCGGCATTTCGCCGACCTCGTCCAGGAACAGCGTGCTGCCGTCCGCCTCCTCGAATCGCCCGATGCGGCGTTCGAAGGCGCCGGGGAAGGCGCCCTTCTCGTGTCCGAACAGCGCGCTTTCGATCTGGTTGGCCGGGATTGCGCCGCAGTTGAAGTGCACCATCTGGCGGCGCGCGCGCGGCGACGCGGCGTGGATCGCCTCTGCCAGCACTTCCTTGCCGACGCCGCTCTCGCCCTCGACCAGCACCGGCACGCGTGCGCGCGCGGCCTTAGCCGCGATCGCGAGTGCCGCGCGGAACTGGGGAGCCGACCCCACGACCTCGTCGAAGGCGAGCGGCATGGAGAGCTTTTCGGCAAGCGGCCGGAGTTCGCCCGTGTCGCCGGCGCCCGCCGCCGCGTCGAGGGCGGAGAGCAGCCGTTCGGGGACGAGCGGCTTGACCAGGAAGTCGCTGGCGCCCGCCCGCATCGCGGCCACCGCCTGCGCGACCGAGCCATCGGCAGTCAGCATCAGCAGGGGTAGCGCCGGCCGGTTGCGGCGCAGCGCCGCAATCAGGCCGGCGAGTTCCGTTTCCGTATCCGGGAATCGATGGTCGAGCAGGATCGCATCGAGCGCCAGCCCTTCCGGCGTTGCGAGCGTCTCCAGGGCCGAATCGACATCGTCCGCAAAGATCGTCCGCCAGCTGCGCCGCGCGGCGATCACCGAGATCAGGCGGCGCTGCGCAGGGTCGTCGTCAATCACCATCAGCAGGCGCTGGCCATTGCGCGTCATTCCCGACTCCCCAAGTCTCGTCGCGCCGTGGCTATAGCACGACGGTAAAGGCCCGCTTAAGCCCGCCGGTTGGCAGGGGTTGGCGGTTCCCGGCGGCGAAGCTAAGCTCCGTCCAACAGCAGACGACAGGGGATCCGAGGATGGCCGGCAATGGTGACCTGAGCGCGCACAAGGACACGTACAACGGATTCCTCACGCTGGTGAAATGGGGAACGATCATCGTACTCCTGCTCGCCGCGCTGGTCGTCTGGCTGATCGCCGCCTGATGAAGATCGCCGTCCTGTCCGAAGCCGCTCCGGACGAGCGGCGGGTCTCCGCCACGGCCGAGACGGTCAAGAAGTTCGTCCAGCTGGGCGCCCGCGTCGCGGTGGAGGCGGGCGCCGGGCGTTCGGCCTCGGTCGCCGACGCGGACTATGCCGCCGCGGGGGCGACCCTCGGCAGCCGCGCCGAAGTGCTGGCCGATGCCGATGTCGTGCTGGCGGTGCAGGGCCCGGCGCCCGAGTCGCTCACGGGCATCAAGCCGGGCGCATGGCTGGTCGCCGGCCTCAATCCCTTTGGCGAGCGCGCGCGGGTCCACGGCTATGCCGCGCTCGGGATCGAGGCGCTGGCGATGGAGTGGATGCCCCGCATCACCCGCGCCCAGTCGATGGACATCCTCTCCTCGCAATCGAACCTCGCCGGCTACAAGGCGGTGATCGATGCGGCCGCGGCGTACGGCCGTGCCTTTCCGATGATGATGACGGCGGCAGGCACCGTCTCGGCCGCGCGCGTCTTCGTGATGGGCGTGGGCGTCGCGGGTCTCCAGGCGATCGCCACCGCCCGGCGCCTGGGTGCGCAGGTCTCCGCCACCGACGTGCGCTCGGCGACGAAGGAGCAGATCCAGTCGCTCGGCGCCAAGCCGATCTTCGTGGAGAATGTCGCCGGCATCGAGGGCGAAGGTTCGGGCGGCTATGCCACCGAGATGTCGCCCGAGTATCAGATGGCGCAGGCCGAACTCGTCTCCAGCCACCTCGCCAAGCAGGACGTGGTCATCACCACCGCCCTGATCCCGGGCCGCCCGGCACCGCGGCTGATCAACGATGCGCAGCTCCAGACGATGCGCCCGGGCAGCATCGTCGTGGACCTCGCCGTCGAGCAGGGCGGCAATGTCGAGGGCGCGGTCGCCGGCGAGGTGGTGGAGCGCCACGGCGTGCGCATCCTCGGCCACCGCAACGTGCCGAGCCGCCTTGCCGCCGACGCCTCGGCGCTGTTCGCCCGCAACCTCTACAACTTCCTCTCCGCCTATTGGGACAAGGAAGCGGGCCGCCCGGTGCTCCCGGACGAGGACGAGGTCACCCAGGGCATCCGCCTGACCCGCGGGGGCGCCGTGGTGCACCCCCGGCTGCTCCAGGCCTGACGCCCCGCATGCCCAGGCGCCTCTATCTTGCCGGTCCCGACGTGTTCTTGAGCGACGCGCCCGTGATCGCCCGGGCCAAGCTCGCCCTGTGCGCCGAGTACGGCTTCGAAGGCATCTTTCCCTTCGATGTCGAGGCGAGCCCGTCGGCCAGCGGCAGCTTCCAGGAAGGCGTGGCGATCTATCGCGCCAACCTCGCCCTGATGCGCTCGGCCGATGCGATCGTCGCCAATCTGACGCCGTTCCGCGGGCCGGGCGCCGACGCCGGCACCGCCTTCGAGCTCGGCTTCTTTGCCGCGCTCGAGCGGCCGATCTACGGCTATTCGTCGAGCGGCGAGGATTTCGCGACGCGCATGCGCGCGCTGGTCGGCGGCGATGCGGACGCAGTGGTGGAAGACTTCGGCCACCAGGACAATCTGATGCTCGGCGGTGCGGTCGCGTCGCACGGGGAATGGGTGACGGTCGCGGACGGGGACCCGGCGGCAATGGCGGCGTTCGAGGCCTGCCTGCGCGCGATCCCCGCGAGCCGCTGACGAAAGGGCAAGGCCATGGACTTCGTCTCGATCCTGTCGATCTTCGTGCTGGCGTGCTTCGTCGGCTATTATGTGGTGTGGTCGGTCACCCCGGCGCTGCACACGCCGCTGATGGCGGTCACCAACGCGATCTCGTCCGTCATCATCGTCGGCGCGCTGGTCGCGGCTGCGGCTGCGGGCGCACCCGGCGCCAAATGGCTCGGGCTGCTCGCCGTCGTTCTCGCGAGCATCAACATCTTCGGCGGCTTCGCGGTCACCGAGCGGATGCTGGCCATGTACAAGAAGAAGGAGCGGCCGGACACGGCCGCCAGGCACTAGGTCGTCATCCCGGCGAAGGCCGGGATCCATCGTGCGACACGCGCAGGTGGAAAGATGGACCCCGGCCTTCGCCGGGGGGACGGAAAGGGGGTTCAGGATGGAACATACGGCTTCGGTAAACCCCTGGGTGGCGCTGGCCTATCTGATCTCGGGCGTGTGCTTCATCCTCGCGCTGCGCGGGTTGTCCTCCCCCGCCACCTCGCGTCGCGGCAACCGGCTGGGGATGATCGGCATGGGCCTGGCCGTCGTCACCACGCTGGTGACGCACCTGCCCGTGCAAACAATCGGCCTCGTCCTGGCGGACCCCACCGGAGCCATCGCCGCGACCGGCCCGCTGTTTGCGCGCATCGACATGCTCACGCTGCTGGAGATCCTGGGCGCCATCGCGCTCGGTGCGGTCATCGGCCTCACCACCGCCCGACGGATCGCGATGACGGCGATGCCGCAGCTGGTCGCCGCCTTCCACTCGCTGGTCGGCCTCGCCGCCGTGCTGGTCGCCTGCGCCGCCTTCCTGAACCCGGTCGCCTTCGGCATCGCCGAGCTGGTGGTGCCGATGATCGGCCAGCCATTCGCGGCCATCCACCCGGTCAGCCGGATCGAGATGACGCTGGGCGCCGCCATCGGCGCGATCACCTTCTCCGGCTCCGTGATCGCCTTCCTCAAGCTCAACGGCAGCATGTCGGGAAAGCCGATCCTGCTGCCGGGCCGCCACATCCTCAACCTGGCCGTGCTGGGCGCGATCCTGGCGCTGATCGCGGGCTTTTTCGAGACCCAGGCGCCGTGGATGTTCTGGGCGATCACGCTGCTCGCCTTTCTGGTCGGCTTCCTGCTCATCATCCCGATCGGCGGCGCCGACATGCCGGTCGTGGTGTCGATGCTGAACAGCTATTCGGGCTGGGCGGCCGCCGCGATGGGCTTCACCCTCGGCAACAGCGCGATGATCATCACCGGCGCGCTGGTGGGCTCGTCGGGCGCGATCCTGAGTTACATCATGTGCCGCGCGATGAACCGCAGCTTCCTGAGCGTCATCGCGGGCGGCTTCGGGGCCGAGAGCGGCGGCGCCAGCGGCGGCGAAGCGATCGACCGCCCGTGGAAGCGTGGCTCTGCCGAGGACGCTGCCTTCCTGATGAGCCAGGCCGAGCAGGTCATCATCGTCCCCGGCTATGGCATGGCGGTCGCCCAGGCGCAGCATGCGGTGCGCGAGATGGCGGACAAGCTCAAGGCGCATGGCGTCCGCGTCAAATACGCCATCCACCCGGTCGCCGGCCGCATGCCGGGCCACATGAACGTGCTGCTGGCCGAGGCGAACGTCCCCTATGACGAGGTGTTCGAGCTGGAGGACATCAACGCCGAGTTCGCGCAGAGCGACGTCGCCTTCGTGATCGGCGCCAACGACGTCACCAATCCCTCGGCCAAGACCGACAAGAGCTCGCCCATCTACGGCATGCCCGTCCTGGACGTGGAAAAGGCCAAGACGGTGCTGTTCGTGAAGCGCTCGATGGGCGGCGTCGGCTATGCCGGCGTGGACAACCCGGTGTTCTACATGGACAACACCATGATGCTCCTGGCCGACGCCAAGAAGATGACAGAAGAGATCGTCAAGGCACTCGATTGATACTGCCCCGCTTCTATGCCAGACAAGGCTCCATAGCGGATGCTTAACGTCCGGTACACGGTTGGGGGCCTGTCATGCTTGGATCGTCTTCCCACGCGTTCGGGTCTCCGGCGGATGCCCCGAGCAGCGCACAGGGCTTTCATCACCCCGCGGCCCTCTTCATCGTCGCCCAGGACGCCGCTCAGAGCCAGGCGGCAGCAGACGCGGCAGCGCTGGCCGGCGCGCACGTGATCGGGCGCGGCGGCTTCGGCGACCTGCCGCGGCCGTCGGACCTGCCTGGGCACGACATCCTGTTGATCGAGGCCGCACCGGCGTCACCCGCCGAGCTGGAAGCGCTGCTGCAGTGGGGCGAGGAGATCCGCGCCTGGGCCGGCTCTCGGCTGATCGTCTGCTTCACGCCGGCACAACTGGACCAGGCCGTCGCCCAGACCTCCGTGGCGGACGTGCAGATGCTGTGCGCCCCAGACGTGTCCGAACGAGTCTCCGCGCTCGCGATCGCGGGATGCCGGCCGACGATCCAATATGCGGGCGCGACCGAGACCGACGGCGAACGCATCCGGCGGCTGAGTGAAGAAGTCGCCCGCATTGCCGAGGCGTTGACGCGCCTCACCTTCGCGAGCGCGAAGGGACAGGCGCAGGATCGCGACGGCTACAATGCCGAGCCGGAGCTGCTGGACGGCTCCGGCCCGGATACGGGTGGCACGGCCAAGCTGTCGGAGGAGGAGCCGCTGCCGCAGCCGGCCGCAATCCGCGCACAGATCCGTGCACGCCGGCTGCGCGCGCAGTTCTTCGATCCGCAGCTTTTTGCGGATCCGGCCTGGGACATGCTGCTCGACCTGATGGCGGCGCGCCTGGAGCGGGTGTCGGTATCGGTCTCCAGCCTGTGCATCGCTGCCGCGGTCCCGCCAACGACGGCGCTACGCTGGATCACGACCATGATCGAGGCCGGGCTGTTCGAGCGGGAGGACGACCCGCTGGACCGCCGCCGCGCCTATATCGCGCTCACGAACAAGGCGTTCGAAGGGATGCGGAACTATGCAGCGGCCGCGCGTCGGCTGGGCCTTCGCGTCTTTTGAGATGCGTCGTGCCGCCGCCGGGTATTAGCCGAAGGCGGGGAGGCGCAGCCGCACGAGCAATCCGCCCAGGTCCTCGCTCTCTTCCAGCGTGACCGTACCTTCGTAGATTTCGGCCACGTCCCGCACGATCGCGAGGCCTAGGCCGGTGCCCGGCTTGCCGCTGTCCAGCCGGACGCCGCGGTCGAAGATGCGCTGGCGATCGGCCTCCGGAATGCCGACGCCGTCGTCCTCGACCAGGATCTCGGCAAAGCCCATGTCCGCGCGCACCGTCACGAACACGCTGCCGCCCCCGTATTTGGCGGCGTTCTCGACCAGGTTGCCCAGGATCTCATCCAGGTCCTGACGTTCGATCCGCGCGATCAGATCGCGCGCGCCATCCACATCGACCCGCACGTTGGGATAGAGCCGGCTGACCGCGCGCTCGACCGCCTCCACCGACGGCCACACTTCGGCGCGGCTGTGGGCGCTGCCGCGCCGCCCCACCGCACGCGCGCGGGCGAGGTGGTGATCGACCTGCCGGCGCATCGTGCGCGCCTCGCGGATCACCGTCGCCGCCAGATCGTCCTGCCCGGCCGCCGCGGCGTTCATGATGACGGTCAGCGGCGTCTTGAGCGCATGGGCGAGGTTTCCGGCGTGACGCCGCGCCTCCTCCGCCTGCCGGTCGTTGTGCTCGACCAGCGCGTTGAGCTCCTCGACCATCGGCGCGACCTCGGCGGGCATCGCGCCCTCCAGCCGCGCCGCCTCGCCGCTGCGCAGCCGGGCGATAGCGTAGCGCAGCTTGCGCAAGGGTAGCAGGCCGTACCAGGTCTGCAGCGCCGCCATCACGATCAGCCCCAGCCCCAGCAGCAGGAAGCTGCGGATCAGCGTACGGCGCAGCGCGTCGATCTGCGCGTCCAGCACGTCGCGCGATTCCGCCACCTGGAAGCGCCAGCGCACCGGCGATCCGGGCAGCGTCAGGTCACGTTCGACGATGCGCAGCTTCTCGTCCGGGAAGGCATTGCTGTCGTAGGTGTGGATTTCCTTGTCGTGATGCGGGTCCCCCTCGGGCAGCTTGCGATCCCACAGCGACCGCGACGGAAACGGCTCGAACCCCTTGCCGCTCACCTGCCAGTACAGGCCGGAACCGGGCTCCAGGAAGCGCTGGTCCCCAAGGTTGCGGTTGAACACGACTTCCCCGTCCGACCCGATCTCGGCCGTGACGATCATCGAGGTCAGCAGATAGTCCAGCTGGTCGTCGAAATTGCGCGTGATCGCCGAAGTCAGCACCCGGTCGAGCGCAAAACCACCGCCGGACAGCAGCACTAGGATCCATACCGCCGCGATCAGGATCATGCGGCGGCTGAGCGAGCCCGTCACCCGCACATAGCTGCGCGGGGGCGGGTCGCCCGGGCCCGGCTGCACCGGCATAGCCGCCTTGTCGTGGCGCGCAGCCCAGGTATCGAGCAGGCCGCCCCAGGGTTTCATTGCAACGTTGCCTTCATCGGCCCCGCATCACGCGATCGGCGCAGGTGCGCCCGGCTCGTCGAGGCTGTAGCCGAGGCCGCGGATGGTGGTGATCACGTCCGATCCCAGCTTCTTGCGGATCCGCGTCACGAACACCTCGATTGTGTTCGAATCGCGGTCGAAGTCCTGGTCGTAGATGTGCTCGATCAGTTCGGTGCGGCTGACCACCTTGCCCTTGTGATGGATCAGGTAGCTCAGCAGCTTATATTCCTGCGCGGTGAGCTTCACCGGCTCGCCCGCCTTGGTGACCTTGCCCGATCGCGTGTCGAGGCGGATGTCGCCCGCGATCAGCTCGGCCGAAGCATTGCCCGACGCGCGGCGGATCAGCGCGCGCAACCGCGCGATCAGCTCCTCGGTCTGGAAGGGCTTGGCGACATAGTCGTCGGCACCCGCATCGAGCCCCGCCACCTTGTCGGACCAGCTGTCGCGCGCGGTCAGCACGAGAACGGGTGCGGTGCGCCCTTCCTTGCGCCAGCGATCGAGCACGGTAAGCCCGTCGACTTCCGGCAGGCCGAGGTCGAGGATGATCGCGTCATAGGTTTCGGTGGAGCCCAGGAAATGCCCCTCCTCGTCATCGGTGGCGAGGTCCACGGCATAGCCGGCGCCCTCCAGCGTGGCCCGCAGCTGGCGGCCCAGATTCGGTTCGTCCTCGACGATCAGAACGCGCATTTCCACCCTTTCGCGAAGGCTCTATTTTCCCGTCCGGCCGACGATCTCACCGGTGCGGCCGTCGACATCGACCCAGATCACGGCTCCATCGCGCAGGAACTTGAGCGTGTAAATGGCAGTGCCGGCATCGAAGTCGAAGCCGAGATATTGTGCGCCGCGGATCTTGCCGGTGACCCGCCGCTCGATCTCGCGCAGGGGCAGGATGCGGCCCTGCTTGCGGCCTTCCATCGCCGCTTCCTGGTCGCCCCGATGGCGTTGCATGCCGGCCACGGGCGCAGCATCCGCTGCCACAGGCAGCAGTGCGCACACGCAGAGACCGGCTCGAACCAACATCTTCATGCTGGTTGGCATAGGGGGAGCGCGTTGAATAGCCTATGAATATGGCCGGGCGGGCAAGTGTTGCACGGCGGCAACTTGCCCCGTCCGCAGCGGCCGCCTACCTGCCGCCCATGGCAGCACCCATCTTGAGCTACGAAGGCCTCGGCCTGATCCAGGGATCCGGCTGGCTGTTCCGCGGCCTGGACCTCCATATCGGCCAGCGCGACCGGCTGGCGCTGATCGGCCGCAACGGCGCAGGCAAGTCGACGCTGCTGCGGCTGATCGCCGGCACGCTCGATTCCGACGAGGGTCGCCGGACGGTGGTGCCCGGCACGCGCGTCGTGCTGCTGGAGCAGGACCCCGACGTCTCGGGCTTTGCGACGCTCCACGACTTCGCCTGCCACGGCGAGGATGCGGCGGCGACCCACGAGGTAGAGGCGATCGCCGACCAGCTCGGCATCGACCTGTCGCGCGAGGCGGCAACCGCCAGCGGCGGCGAGCGGCGCCGCGCGGCCATTGCGCGCGCGCTGGCGATGAACCCCGACGTGCTGCTGCTCGACGAGCCGACCAACCACCTCGACCTGTCCGCGATCGAGTGGCTGGAGGAATGGCTCGGCCGCTTTTCGGGCGCCTTCGTCGCGATCAGCCACGATCGTACCTTCCTGACCCGGCTCACGCGCTCGACGCTGTGGCTGGACCGCGGGACGATCCGCCGCAACGAGATCGGCTTCGGCGGCTTCGATGCGTGGATGGAGACGGTGCAGGCCGAGGAGCAGCGCGCCGCCGAGAAGCTCGACGCCAAGCTCAAGATCGAGGAGCATTGGCTCCACCGCGGCGTGACGGCACGGCGCAAGCGCAACCAGGGCCGGCTGGAGGCGCTGCACAAGATGCGCGCCGAACGCGCAGCGATGACGGGGCCGCAGGGCACTGCCAAGCTCGCGGTGGAGAGCGACGACACCAAGACCAAGGTCGTCATCGACGCCGAGCACGTCACCAAGGCATTCGGCGACCGCACCGTCATCAAGGACTTCTCGCTGCGCGTACGCCGCGGCGACCGCATCGGCATCGTCGGCGGCAATGGCGCCGGCAAGACCACGCTGCTGCGCATGCTGACCGGCGAGCTGGAACCGGATTCGGGCAAGATCACCCGCGCCAAGACCCTCGACGGCATTGTCATCGACCAGCAGCGCAAGCTGATGGCGCCGGAAAAGCGCGTGCGCGACGTGCTCGCCGACGGCGGCGACTGGATCGAGGTGCTGGGCGTGAAGAAGCACGTCCACGGCTATTTGAAGGAGTTCCTGTTCGACCCCAGCATCGCCGAGGCCAAGATCGGTACGCTCTCGGGCGGCGAGCGCTCGCGGCTGCTCTTGGCGCGCGAGTTCGCGCGGCATTCGAACCTGCTGGTGCTCGACGAGCCGACCAACGACCTCGATCTGGAGACGCTCGACCTGTTGCAGGAGGTGATCGGCGACTATGCCGGCACCGTGCTGATCGTCAGCCACGACCGCGACTTCCTCGACCGCACCGTGACGGTGACGCTGGGGCTCGACGGATCGGGAACGGTCGACGTGGTGGTCGGCGGCTATGCCGACTGGGAAGCGCGCCGCAAGCCCAAGGTGGAGCGCAAGCCAAAGGCGGCTCCCGCCGCCGAGCCGGTGCGGACCAAGCCGACCAAGCTCAGCTACAAGGACCAGCGCGACTACGACCTGCTGCCCGGCCAGATCGAAAAGCTGGAGCAGGCGATCGCGCGGGACGAGGCGGCGTTGGCCGATCCGGACCTCTATGCCCGCGATCCCAAGAAATTCGACACGCTGATGGCCAGCGTCGCCAAGGCGCGCGCCGACAAGGATGCGGCCGAGGAACGCTGGCTGGAACTCGCCGAGCAGGCCGAGGCGCTGGCGGGATAATCGTGCTCCTGCGCAGGCAGGAGCCCAGGGTGACAGACGACAGCGCTTGTGGCTCTAGGCTCCTGCCTGCGCAGGAGCACGGTGCCGCGGCGGACGGCGCCCGACCCCAAAACGTACGTACCCCGGCGAAGGCCGGGGCCCAGTCCGGAAGGCCGCCGTTGTCGCCCAGGCGGCAGCCCCTTCAGCAAGCCAGCGCTACAACGCGCGCCCGTGCCGGCCCGCTAGGTCGGTGACATACTGCCACGCGATGCGGCCCGAGCGGCTGCCACGGCGCGTCGCCCAGCCCACCGCATCGGTGGGATCGAACGGCAGGTCGTGGGTCGCGCAATAGCCGGCGACGATCGCCAGATAGGCGTCCTGATCGACGACATGGAATCCCAGGCTCAGCCCGAAACGGTCGGCGAGCGCCAGGCTGTCGTCCATCGAATCGCGCGGATTGATCGCGCTCGCTTGCTCGGCCAAGTCGCGCGGCATCAGGTGCCGGCGGTTGGAGGTCACCACCAGCCGCGCGTTGGCCGGCCGCGCCTCCGCCCCACCCTGGAGCAGCGAACGCAGCGCGCGCGCCTCGCCCGGATGCTCGAAGCCGAGGTCGTCCAGGAAGATCGCAAACGCCCGCCCCGCGCCGGCGATCGCCGCGAACAGCGCCGGCAGCGTCTCCAGCCGCGGCGTCACCACCTCCACCAGCGCCAGCGCCGCACCTTCCGCCTGCACGGCACCGACGGCGCTCTTCACCAGCGCCGACTTGCCGGTGCCGCGCGCACCCCACAGCAGCACGTCCTGCGCCGCGATGCCGCCGGCCAGCCGCTGGAGGTTCGCAACGAAGCTCGCCTTCTGCGCCTCCATGCCCGACAGCAGCGCGATCGGCAGCGGATCGAACGCGCGCGCCGCCTTCAGCACCGTTCCGTCCCACAGATAGGCGGGATGGGCGAGCGGATCGGCAGCGGGCGGCGGCGGCGGTGCGAGCCGTTCGAGTGCAGCGGCGATCCGCGCCAGCGTGTCGGGATGGGCGTCCATCCGCTCGCGCTACCCGCGCGCGATGGCGTCAGGCAAGCTCACGGCTGCAAGTCATAGGCCTTCATCAGGTCGTAGAGCGTCGGCCGGCTGATCCCCAGCAGCCGCGCGGTGCCGGAGATGTTGCCCTGGGCCCGCGCCAGCGCATGGCGGATCGCGCGGCGGTCCGCCTCTTCGCGGATCGCCTTCAGGTTGATCGGCTCGGCCTCGCCATGGTCGAGGTCCAGGTCGGCGGCGGTGACCTGCTTGGCGTCCGCCATGATGACGGCGCGCTTCACCCGGTTCTCCAGCTCGCGCACGTTGCCCGGCCAGTTCCAGGCATCGATCGCCGCCAGAGCATCGGGTGCGAAGCCGGTCACCCCTGCGTTCATCTGGCGCGCATAGCGGCGTAGAAAGTGCCGCGCGAGCAGCCCGGCGTCCCCCGGCCGTTCAGCCAGCGACGGGATCCGCACCACGATCTCCGCGAGGCGATAGTAGAGGTCCTCGCGAAAGCGCCCGTCCGCCACCATCGCGTCCAGGTCCTGGTGGGTCGCGCAGACGATGCGGGTGTCCACCGGGATCGGCTTGCGCCCGCCGATCCGCTCGATCACCCGCTCCTGCAGGAAGCGCAGCAGCTTCACCTGCAACGGCAGCGGCACGTCGCCGATCTCGTCCAGGAACAGCGTGCCGCCCTGCGCAGCCTCGATCTTGCCCGCGGTGGTCTTGATCGCGCCGGTGAACGCGCCCTTCTCATGCCCGAACAGCTCGCTTTCGAGCAGCGTCTCCGGGATCGCGGCGCAATTGATCGCGACGAACGCGCCCTTGGCGCGCGGGCTCGCGTCGTGCAGCCCGCGCGCCAGCAGTTCCTTGCCGGTGCCGGACGCCCCCAGCAGCAGCACCGACACGTCGGCGGGCGCCACCCGCTCGATGGTGCGCGTGACCTTGAGCATCTCCGGCGCGGCGGTGAGCATGCCGCCCAGCGCCGTCTCGCCCTCGATCCTCGCGGCCAGCCGTCGGTTCTCCGCCTCCAGCGCATGGACGTGGAACGCGCGCGCGACGATCAGCCCCAGCGTGTCGATGTCGATCGGTTTCGAATAGAAATCGAACGCACCCATCGCGATCGCCTTCAGCGCGCTTTCACGGGCACCGTGGCCGGATGCGACGATGATCTTGGTGTCCGGCTTCAGCGCCAGCATCGCCTCCAGCGTGGCGAAGCCCTCGCTGGTGCCGTCCGGGTCCGGCGGCAACCCCAGGTCGAGCGTCACTACCTGGGGCTCCTCCGCCCGGAGCGCCGCGAGCGCCGCCGCACCGTCGCCCACCGCCGTGATCGCATAGCCCTCATAGGCCCAGCGCAGCTGCCGCTGGAGGCCCAGGTCGTCCTCGACGATCAGCAGCCGTCGCATCTCGGCGCTCATGCCGCCTCCTCCATGGTTGAGTGCGGGGCACGCGGCAGCAACACGCGGAACGTCGATCCCTGCCCCTCGCGGGTGGTCACCTCGACCCGTCCGCCCATCGCCTGCGCCAGCTGGCTTGCCTCGAACGCGCCGATCCCGAAACCGCCGGCTTTCGAGGAGACGAACGGCTTGAACAGACGTTCGCGCACGAATGCCGGCGACATGCCCTGGCCGCAGTCGATGACCTCGATGGCTGCCATGTCCTCCGCATGGCGCACGCGCAGCATCACCGGCATGTCCGGCGCGCTCGCCTCCACGGCGTTCTGGACCAGATGCCCCAGCAGCTGTTCCAGCCGCGCCGCATCGGCAATCGCGCGGACCGGTTCCTCGGCCTCCACGCGCACCGCATGCTGGGCGCGCCGCGCGTCGGCAATCCCATGCGCCAGCGCCACCAGGTCGAGCGGCCTTGGCATGCCCGCCGCCGCCGGCTGCCGCTGCGCAAGCCGCGCCAGCAGGTCGTTCATCCGCGCGGCGGACTCCTGCAAGGTCGCCACCATGTCCGCGCGGAACTCCGGATTGTCGGCATGGCGCTCGGCATTGCGCGCCACCAGGCTCAGCTGACTGACCAAATTCTTCAGGTCATGCAGGATGAAGGCGAAGCGCCGGTTGAACTCGTCGAAGCGCTGCGCCTCCAACAGGGCTTCGGTCGCGCGCGCCTCGGCCAGATAGCTGGCGACCTGGCGCCCCGCGATCTTGAGCAGGTCGAAATCTTCCCAGTCGAGCGCTCGGTCGACCGGCGGCCGCGCCACCAGGATCGCGCCGACGAGCTGCCCCAGGTGCGGCAGCGGCACGACCACCCAGGCATCCGCGAGGTCCAGCATCCAGGCGGGGATCGCCTCCGCATCCATCCGCTCGGCGTTGCCCGAGCGAACTGCATCCAGCTCCAGCACCCGTCCGCTCTCCGCCAGATGCCGGGCGAGGGCAGCGGCAGGCTCCGGCGTCGGCCCCTCCATCGGCCAGTTCCAGCCGGCGGCGCGCTCCAGCCCCTCCTCGCCCGCGATCAGCAGCATGCCCGCGGGGGACTGGGTAAGGTCCGCGATCGCCTTGACCACGCGCTCGGCGAGCGGCGCGCCGCCCTGCGGCCGCCCCAGCGTCTCGGTGAAGCGGGCCCATTCGACACGATAGTCGTAACGGTGCTGGAACAGGTGCTTGGTGAGCTTGACCCGGACCCAGGCGCGCAGCCAGGTCGACGACATCAGCGTCAGCAGCGCGGCGGTCGATCCGAAGACGAACGCCGTCTGGAGAACGCGCGCATGCCCGCCCCCCAGGCTCGCCAAGGCCGCGTTGCCCGCGATCATGACGAGCACATAGCCCACCAGGCCCAGAACGGAGAGCGAGTGCAACGTCGCGGTGCGGGACACCCGCAACTCGCGCCCGCCGCTGCGGTGGAAGGCAAGCGCGATGACGGCGGCGAGCAGCGCCAGTGCCAGCCCGCGCATCGCCTGGAACTCGCCCGGTGCGTCCCCGGTCAGATAGCGGAGCGCGCTCAGGTTGACGTCGATCAGCCACAATGCCCCGATCGCGGTCATCGCCAGCCGCAGTCCCGATCGGCCGAGCCCCGTGCTCAACCCATAGAGCAGCACCAGTCCCCCCGCTGCCGACAGGGCGCGCATCAGCAGCGCGGCGCGCATCAGCCCGGTGGCCACGGCTTCCGGCTTCGCCCCGGTCGCCAGCAGTTGCAGGACCACCTGCAACGCGACCACCAGCGCCACCACCGCATAGGCGATCGGCAGCGTCAGGTAGCGCGCACCGCCCCAGCGGTGGATCGCCAGCATGACGGCCAGCCAGGCGAGGTTGCGCAATCCCTCCACCACCACGGTGACGGGCTCCGCATTGCCGATGCCGGCGACCGACAGGGCCCAGAGCGCCGTCAGCACCAGCGCCGCGGCAAAGCTGACGCGGATCACGCGCGGCAGCTCGCGGCTGCGCACCGCCCAGATCGCAAGCATCCCGAACAGCAGCGCGGCCAGCGCATGGCTCCACAGGATGAGGTCGGGCAGCATTCAGCGCGCGCCCTCGGGCCAGAGCACCACCCGCACCGTCTGGAGCAGGATCAGCAGGTCCAGGAAGGGCGAGTAGTTCTTGGCGTAGTAGAGGTCGTATTCGAGCTTCTGGCGCGAATCCTCGATCGAGGCGCCATAGGGATAGTTGATCTGCGCCCAACCGGTGATGCCGGGCTTCACCATGTGCCGTTCGGCATAATAGGGAAGCTGCTGCTCGAGATCGTCGACGAACTGGGGGCGCTCGGGGCGCGGGCCGACGAAGCTCATGTCGCCCTTCAGCACGCTCCAGCACTGGGGCAGTTCGTCGATCCGCAGCTTGCGCAGGATGCGGCCTACCCGCGTGATGCGCGGATCATCCTTTTCGGCCCAGACGGCGTTGCCCCCGACCTCCGCATCCACCCGCATCGAGCGCAGCTTGATGATGTCGAAGGCGAGGCCATAGAGGCCGATCCGGCGCTGGCGGTAGAAGGCCGGTCCGCGGCTGTCGAGCTTCACCGCAAGCACCGCGAGCACCAGCACCGGCAGCACCAGGACGAGCAGCAGCAGGCTGACGGTCACGTCGAACAGCCGCTTGAACATGCTGGAGAACACCCGGCCCGACGAGAATCCGTCGGAGAAGATCAGCCAGGACGGGTTCACGCTGTCCAGGTCGACGCGCCCGGTCTCGCGCTCCAGAAAGGTCGAGAGCTCGTTGACGTGGACGCCGGTGGTTTTGATCCGCAGCAGGTCCTTGAGCGGGAGCGCGTTGCGCCGTTCCTCCAGGGCAAGCACCACTTCGCTCGCGTTGAGCAGCACGACGTGCTCGGCCAGGTTGTTGATCGCCTCGCGTCCGATCGCCTCCGGCATCACCGGCTGCGCGTCCCCCATGCCGACATAGCCGACCACGACAAAGGCAGCGCCCGGCGCCCGTGCCAGTGCCTTCAGCCGCGCGGCACGGGGGCCGGCGCCCAGCACCACCACGCGCCGCTTGAAGACGTGGCCTCCGAGCGTCCGCCCGAGCAGGATCCGGAGCATCAGCAGCAGGACGACGGCGAACCCCATCGCGTAGAGCAGGTTGGAGCGCCAGAAGGTGATCGTGGGGATCAGGAAGAACAGCGCCGCCAGCGCGATCGCGCCCAGCGCGATGGCGACGATCAGCCGGGCGGCGGCAAAGCGCAGCGACTGGAGCGCCTCCGCCCCGTAGACGCCGACCGCGATCATCGCGAGTTCCAGTGCCGCGGCGAAGCTCAGCAATTCGGGAATGCGCGTCTGGATCGGCTCTGCGACCATGCCGATCTGCCCGGCGCGCACGATCCAGCCCAGCTCCGCCGCCACCAGCAACAGCGCGAAGTCCAGCATCCCGAGCAACAGCACGGCATGGGGTATGTAGTGCTTGAACAGCCTGATCATGACGCCCGATTTCCTGGCCGGGCGTGAGAACCCGGTCGGCACCCCTCCCCTCTTGCAACAATACCCAAAGAAAAGCTGAACACAGACGCCGACCGTGCGTTGTGCGCTGCGTCATCCTGACGTCTAATGCCCCGCATCCTTCGGGGCATATCTCATTTTCCATGGAGAAGCGCCACATGCAGTCCGCAACCGCGATCGTCCCCGTCATCCTGTCGGGAGGGTCCGGGACACGGCTGTGGCCCATCTCCACGCGGGAGCGCCCCAAGCAGCTGCTCTGCCTGACCGCCGAGGAGACCATGCTCCAGCTGACCGCGCGCCGGGCGTCCGGGCCCCGGTTCGGCGCGCCGATCGTGGTGGCGAACGCCGCCCACGCGCAGGAGATCGAGGACCAGCTCGGCGAGATCGGTGCCGCGGCCCAGGCGCTCGTGCTGGAGCCGATGGGACGCAACACCGCGCCCGCGATCGCCTTGGCGGCGGTGGCGGCCGGCGGGGACGCCACCCCGCTGCTGGTGATGCCGTCCGACCACGTCATCGCCGACGTGCCCGCCTTCCACGCCGCCATCGAGGCGGCGCTGCCGCTGGTCGCGGAAGGCTGGCTGGTCACCTTCGGCATCGCCCCCGATTCGCCGGAGACCGGCTATGGCTGGATCAAGGTGGGCGAAGAGATCGCGCCCGGTGCCCACCGCGTCGACCGTTTCGTGGAGAAGCCCGCGCGGGAGAAGGCGGAGGCGATGCTGACCGATGGCAGCCACGCCTGGAACGGGGGCATCTTCCTGTTCCGCGCCGACATGTATCTGGGCGCGCTCGGCACCCATGCGCCCGAAATGCGCGTCGCTGCCGAAACGGCGATGAGCCGCGCCCGGCATGAGGGCAAGCGCGTCTATCCCGAAGCCGAAGCCTTTGCCGCCTCGCCGTCGGAGTCGATCGACTATGCCGTGATGGAAAAGGCGGCGCAGGTCGCGGTCGTCCCGGTGACGATGGGGTGGAGCGACGTCGGCAGCTGGGACGCGCTCCACGCGATCAGCGCCCGCGACGAAAACGACAATGTCGCGGGTCCCGAGGTGCTGATGCTGGAGACCAGCGGCTGCCTGGTCCGCAGCGACCGCGCCCGCATCTCCATGGTCGGGGTCAAGGACCTGATCGTCGTTGCGAGCGGCGAGGACATCCTCATCCTGCCGCGCGGCCGCTCCCAGGAAGTGAAGCGGCTGCTGGAGGCCATGAAGCGCGACTGAGCCGGGCAGTTCCCGCGCCGGGGCGTCCGGTGCGGGAACCAGGCGGCGCCAAGGCGTCAGGCGGCGGCCAGTTCCTCGGCCGTCGCGTCCGCCAGGCTGGTGCCGTCGAGGATGCGGGCGGTCTCGTCCCGCACCCGTGCCATGGCGATGCGGATCGCGCAGGCCGCCTCGTCCTTGCAGTCGTTGCAGGGACGATAGGCCGTCCGGCTCACGCAGGGCACCAGCGCCAGCGGCCCCTCGATCACGCGGATGATTTCTCCCAGCGAGATCAGGTGGCTGGGACGGGCGAGGCGATAGCCGCCCGCCTTGCCGCGCGTGGACAGCAGGAACCCCGCCTCGCGCAGATCCGCGAGGATCAGTTCGAGGAACTTGCGCGGGACATTGGCCCCGGTCGCGATCCGGTGCATCGGGGTGGGTGCGACGCTCGGAGGTTGGGCGGCCAGGAACAACATTGCGCGCAGCGCATAACGGGAACGCTGGGTCAACATCTTGGATGCAGCCCATGCCAGCCCTTTGTGGCCATGAAAAGACCGCGGCAGGCTTTAATTGCCGAAACCGAGTGGCTATATGCGCTTCTGCCGGCTTCGGCCGGATATGGCGATAAACTGCGGCGTAGACTAGGCGCAGCGGACCCGGGGGCAGTACCCGGCGGCTCCACCAGAACCAGCCTTCCAGGCCGGTCCTGACGGGGCCGAACCAGGATCGACGTGTGTTGAAAGGCGCTGTTTTCGCTCGGAATGGGACCACCGCAACGGCCCATTACACAAGTGCCAACGATAACGAAGCACTCGCTATTGCGGCCTAACCCCACGGCTTAACGGCCTAAGGTTAGACTAAAATGCGCGGTTGGACCGCACCGGGCAACAGAAGCGGATTCCAGCGGTACGGGGAGCACCGGGCAACAGAAGCTCCCCACTCACCAGCTTCAGGCTTCTCTGGCTTCCGCGACCGGCGGCGGCGTCTGTTGATGCTGGACCACGCGCCATTCCTCATGCGCCAGCCGGCGATAGGTAGAGGTGCAGTGCGCGACATAGCGCTCCTCGCCACGGCTGGCCTCCGCCGTATAGCCGATCACGATCAAGCCTTCCTGCGGTCGCATGATCTGCTGGTTGGAGAAGGCCACGGACTCCCACCGCGGCGTGTCCGAAACCGCATCGGCGGCCTGCATGCCCGTGACGACGAACGGCTTGGTCGGCACGACCATCACACTCTCGTCATCGATCGAGGCGCGGTAGTGCTCCGCATCTCCCGTCCACAGGCTTTCCTCGAACTGCCAGACCCGTTCGTCGTCCACGGCGTGCTCCTTTGATAAGGGTGTCCGCGGTCAGCGCATGGGCGGGTGCGCAGTTCCCTCGGCAGTCAGGCGGGCAGCAGCAGCCGGGCGGTCGTCCCGTGCTCGCGGATGAGGTCGAACTTCCCGTTGAGCTGGCTCGCCAGCATCGTCGCGATCTTGAGCCCCAGGCTGTCGGACGCCTCGATCCGGAAGCCATCGGGCAGGCCGTCCCCGTCATCGCGGACCTCGACCTTCACCATGTCGGCACCGTGCCGCGCCAGATGCACCTCAATGCAGCCGCCCTCCTTGTCGCGAAAGCCGTGCTCGATCGCATTTGCCATCGCCTCGGCAACGATGAGCGCGAGCGGGATCGCCGCGTCCGGGGAGAGCGGCGCGTCTTCCGCCACGTTGATCGAACAGCGCACGCCCGTACGCCCGCTCGCCTCCACCACGTCCGCGCACAACGGCTCCAGGAATTCGCGCATGCTGCGCGTAGCGCCGCCGGCGTCATAGAGCTGGCGGCTGATCCGGCCGATCAGTGCCAGCCGGCGTGCCGCTTCGTCCAGCGCTGCGCGGGCGGTCGTGTCGACCACCTGCCGCTTCTGGACCGACAGCAGCCCCGCCGCGACCTGCAGATTGTTCGACACCCGGTGCTGGAGTTCGGAAAACAGCAGTTCGCGCGTTTCCGCGAGCGTCCGGCTCAGTTCGCGCTCACGCGCCAGGTTGCGGTTGGCACGCTGCATCCAGTGCACCAGCGCGATGTCGGTCACGACGACGAAGACGTAGAAGAGGAGGGCGAGCACGCCCGGCCCCGCAACGTCGAAGCTACGGTACTCCGGGATGAAATAGTACCAGGCGAGCAACCCACACAGCAGCGCGGACAAGGCCCCTAGCCGGACTCCGAAGAGAAAGGAGCTGACGATCACCGCCGGGAAGAAGGTGACGTAGGGAAAGCCGCTCGGCAGGAACGGGTCCGCAAACCAGCGCAGGACGAAGGCGCCCGCGACCAGGATCAACGTGATCGATACACCCAGCACCGGTCGATCGCTGGCGAGCGGCAAGCGTTCCAGGAAATGGTTTCCCGCCTTCGGCATTACGCGTGCTGCTCCCACCCCGCCCAAGGCGGCTGCGCTCCATGGCACGGCCGCAGGGCACAAGCAATTGGAAGGGCTGCAAGAAAAAGGGGCCCGCGTTGCCGCGAGCCCCTCGTCTTCGATCGACTTTAGCGACCGATCACTTGTCGGTGATGAACGACGGCAGACCGATGTCGCCGCCTTCCTCACCGCCCTTGTTCTCGCCTTCGCTGCGCTCGCGACGCGGGCCGCGCTCGCGACGGCGCTCGCCGCCACGCTCGCCACCCTCGCGGCGGGGGCCGCGATCGCCACGGTCACCACCCTCACGGCGCGGACCGCGATCGCCGCGCGGCTCGCGCGGTTCGCGGGCCGGACGGGTGTCCTCGAGCTCGGCACCGGTCTCCTGGTCGACAACGCGCATCGACAGGCGAACCTTGCCGCGCTGGTCGACTTCGAGGACCTTGACCTTCACTTCCTGGCCTTCGGTGACGACGTCGCCGGGCTTCTCGACGCGCTCGTTCTTCATCTCGGAGACGTGGACGAGACCGTCCTTGCCGCCCATGAAGTTCACGAACGCACCGAAGTCGACGATGTTCACGACCTTGCCGGTGTAGATCTTGCCGACCTCAGCCTCTTCGACGATGCCCTTGATCCAGTTGATCGCGGCTTCGATCTGCGCGGTGTCGGAGGAGCTGACCTTGATCACGCCCTCGTCGTCGATGTCGACCTTCGCGCCGGTGGTGGCGACGATCTCGCGGATGACCTTGCCGCCGGTGCCGATGACGTCACGGATCTTCGACTTGTCGATCGTGAAGGTCTCGATGCGCGGCGCATGGGCGCTGAGCTCGGTGCGGGTCTCACCCAGCGCCTTGTTCATCTCGCCCAGGATGTGCGCACGGCCTTCCTTCGCCTGCGCCAGCGCGACCTTCATGATCTCCTCGGTGATGCCAGCGATCTTGATGTCCATCTGAAGGCTGGTGATGCCCTCCGACGTGCCCGCCACCTTGAAGTCCATGTCACCCAGGTGATCTTCGTCACCCAGGATGTCGGAGATCACGGCGAAGTCCTTGCCCTCCAGGATCAGGCCCATCGCGATGCCCGAGACCGGACGCTTGAGCGGAACGCCCGCGTCCATCATCGACAGCGAACCGCCGCACACCGTCGCCATCGACGAGGAGCCGTTGGACTCGGTGATGTCGGACAGAACGCGGATGGTGTAGGGAAACTCTTCCTTCGACGGCAGCACCGGGTGCAGCGCGCGCCAGGCGAGCTTGCCGTGGCCGACTTCACGACGGCCGGGCGCACCGAAGCGGCCCACTTCACCGACCGAATAGGGCGGGAAGTTATAGTGCAGCATGAAGTGCTCGTAGTGGAGCCCGTTCAGGCCGTCGATCATCTGCTCGGCGTCCTTGGTGCCAAGCGTGGTCGAGCAGATCGCCTGCGTCTCGCCGCGGGTGAACAGCGCCGAGCCGTGCGTGCGCGGCAGGAAGTGCACCATCGCCTCGATCGGACGCACCGTCTTCGTGTCGCGACCGTCGATGCGGCGGCCTTCCTTCAGGATCGCGGTGCGCACCACGTCCGCCTCGAGCTTCTTCACGAGCTTGAGGACGCCCAGATACTGCGCGGGGTCGCTTTCCTTCAGGTCCGCGAACGCTTCGCGCGCCTTGGTGCGGGCGTCGTTGATCGCGTTCTGGCGGTCCTGCTTGGCCGTAAGCTTGTAGGCGGCGGCGAGGTCGGCGCCGATCAGGTCCTTCAGCTTCTTCTTCTGCTTGGACTGGTCGGCGACCGGGGTCAGCTCCCAGGGGTCCTTGGCAGCCTGCTCGGCCAGGTCGATGATCGCCTCGACGATCTTCTTCGATTCCTGGTGCGCGAACACGACGGCGCCCAGCATGACCTCTTCCGAAAGCTCCTTGGCTTCGGATTCGACCATCATCACCGCGTCGTGGGTTGCGGCGACGACCAGGTCGAGCTCGCCGGCCTTGGTCTGCTCCAGCGTCGGGTTAAGGATGTACTCGCCATCCTGGTAGCCGACGCGCGCCGCGCCGATCGGGCCCATGAACGGCACGCCCGAGATGGTGAGGGCAGCGGACGCGGCGATCATCGCGACGATGTCCGGCTCGTTCTCGCCGTCATAGCTCAGCACCTGAGCGATGACGTTGATCTCGTTGTAGAAGCCTTCCGGGAACAGCGGGCGGATCGGGCGATCGATCAGGCGGCTGGTCAGCGTTTCCTTTTCGGTCGCACCGCGCTCACGCTTGAAGAAGCCGCCGGGGATACGACCCGCGGCCGAATACTTCTCCTGATAGTGGACGGTCAGCGGGAAGAAGTCCTGGCCTTCCTTCACCGAGCGCGCGGCGGTCACGGCGCACAGCACCACCGTCTCGCCGAGGGTCGCGATCACCGCGCCATCGGCCTGGCGGGCGACGCGGCCCGTCTCGAGCGTCAGGGTCTTGCCGCCCCACTCGATGCTGGTCTTCTTGATATCGAACATGTCGTTTCCTTCACTCCGGCGGCCCGATGCCGGCCGGGGCAGCTTGCGGGCACCGCCCGCAGGGATGAGCCGCTTAGGGCTCGGGACCAGATCGCCGGATTGCGCCCGGTCCTGCTTGCTCCTTCGTGTCCTGCTTCAGCAGAGAGACGTCGGAGGAATTTCGTGGATGCCGCCGAAGGCGGCGGCGCCCTTGTGCCATATCCCCGGCAATGTGGGGATAAGAAAACGGCGCCCCGCGGGGCGCCGTTCCTTACTTGCGAAGACCCAGCTTCGCGATCAGCGCGGTGTAGCGCTCGGCATCCTTCTTGCGAAGGTAGTCGAGCAGCGAACGACGCTTGTTGACCAGCATCAGCAGACCGCGGCGCGAATGGTTGTCCTTCGCGTGGGTCTTGAAGTGCTCGGTCAGGTTGGAAATCCGCTCGGTCAGGATCGCGACCTGGACCTCGGGGCTGCCGGTGTCACCGCTCTCGCGGGCGTGTTCGTTGATCAGCGCTTCCTTGCGCTCCGGGGTGATCGACATCGTCGTCCTTTCTATTCGAGGTTGAAGCCGCGAACGACACGGGCGACCCCGTGCTGGACCTCGACCAGCGCGACCGGAACATCGTCCAGCGTCGCAAAGGCCTGACCATCGTCAGCGGCGATCCCGACCAACTGCTGCCCCTGGCGGAGCCGCCCTGCCTGGTCGGGGGTGAGGGAAAAAGCCGGGATGTCGTCCAGCCCTGCCCTCAATGGCAGAAGCGCTTGTGCAAGCGCGTGGCCCTTACCGAGTTCCGCCAATTTGTCCAGCGAAATGGCCGCGTCGAGCCCGAACGGCCCGGCCTTCACCCGTCGCAGCATCGTCACATGGCCGACGCTGCCCAGCGCCAGCGCGATGTCGCGCGCGAGGCTGCGGATATAGGTGCCCTTCGAGACATGGGCGGTAAGGGTGGCCTCCTCCAGCGCGCCATCGCCCGCCTCGGCGATCGTCAGCGCGTGGATCGTGACGTCGCGACTCTTGAGCACGACCTCCTCCCCCGCCCGCGCAAGATCATAGGCGCGCTGGCCATCGACCTTGAGCGCCGAGTACGCGGGCGGCACCTGTGCGATCGGGCCGGTGAACTGCGCCAGCACCGCCTCCAGGGCGGCGCGGGTAGGGCGCACGTCGGACTCCGCGATCACCGCCCCTTCGCGGTCAAGCGTGTCGGTCTGCGCCCCAAACTGCACGGTGAAATCATATACCTTGTCGCTGTCGAGCATCCGCCCGGCGAGCTTGGTCGCCTCCCCCAAGGCGATCGGCAGCACCCCGGTCGCGAGCGGATCGAGCGTGCCGCCGTGGCCGACCTTGAACCGGCCATAGCCGCCGTCGCGCAGCGCGCGCTTGACCGCGCTCACCCCTTGCGTGGAGCCGAGCCCCAGCGGCTTGTCGAGCAATATCCAGCCGTGCATCTCAGCCCCCCAGCCCGACGAGGCGTAGCAACGCCTCGGCCAGTCCGAACACGATCGGCGACACCACGCGCTCGACCACGTTCAGCTGCGGCGACAGCATCGGCAGCACCAGCAGCAGGAGCACTAGCATCGGGATGCCGAAGCGCCCGAGCTGCGCGTAGCGATAGGCGAGCGGTCGCGGCAGCAGCCCCTCCACCACGTGCCCGCCGTCGAACGGCGGCACCGGCATCAGGTTGAACACCGCCAGGAAGAGGTTGATCAGCACGAAGTTGAGAAGATTGCTGACGACAAAGCGGCTGACGATCCCCGCCTCCTCGCCGGTGATCGCCGCCACAACGGCGATCAGCAGCGCGGCGGTGAGCGCCAGCAGCAGGTTGATGCCAGGTCCGGCGAGCGCCACCAGCACCATGTGCCAGCGTGGGTTGCGCAGGCGCCCCGCATTCACCGGCACCGGCTTGGCCCAGCCGAACACCGGCGTGCCCGAGACGGCCAGCACCAGCGGCAGCGCGACGGTGCCGATCGGGTCGGCGTGGCGGATCGGGTTGAACGTCAGCCGCCGCTGCTCGGCCGCGGTCGGATCCCCCAGCCAATTGGCGACCACGCCATGCGCGACCTCGTGAAAGACGATGGCGATCACCAGCGGCACGAGCCACACGGCAATGGTCCAAGCGGTTTGTGCAATGTCCATGATGGGTGTGTCAGTGGCGATGCACGCGACCCGCCGCAAGCCCGAGCCTTATTCCTTTCCCGTTCGTCTCGAGCAGCCGTCGAGCTTGTCGAGACGGCGTGTCGAGAGACCGGGCGCAGCCCTCCCGACACGGGCTCTCGACAAGCTCGATCCCTACTCGAGGCAAACGGGGGAGGTTTGTCGATCGCCTACCCGCGCATCGCCTCGCAGAAATGCTTGCGGCACAGCGCGAGGTAGCGGTCGTTGCCGCCGATCTCCGTCTGCGCGCCCTCGCGCACGGCACGGCCCGCCGCATCGACGCGCAGGTTCATGGTCGCCTTGCGCCCGCACACGCACACCGACTTGATCTCCACCAGCGCGTCGGCGATCGCGAGCAGCCGCGCCGAGCCCGGGAACAGCACGCCCTGGAAATCGGTGCGCAGGCCATAGGCGAGCACCGGCACGTTCAGTTCGTCAGCGACCCGCGCGAGCTGGTCCACCTGCTCCGTCGAGAGGAACTGCGCCTCGTCCACCAGCACGCAGCCGACCGGCGCCGGCTCGGCAGCGACGGCGGCGTGAAGGTCGGTTGCGGCATCGAACATCGCCGCCGGCGCCGACAGGCCGATGCGCGACCCGATCGTCCCCGCGCCCGCCCGGTCGTCCAGCGCCGCCGTGAACAACAGTGTCGTGAGCCCCCGCTCCCGATAGTTGAAGTCCGCCTGCAGCAGGGTGGTCGACTTCCCGGCATTCATGGAAGCGTAGTAGAAATAGAGCTTGGCCATCAGGCGAGGGTCTCGACGGGAAGAGGGCTGTTCGGGCCTGCCGACTTGGCGATCGCGCGATCGAAGGTGACGAACGCATCGGCTCCCCGTGCGGCGACGAGGTGCAGCATATCCGCAAGATCGCCCCCGGCTGCATAGCGCTCCAGCGCCCAGGGCAGTTGATCCATGGCCTCGGCGGTAAGTTGCGGCTGGTCGAGCAAATGGGTGAGAATCGACACGATCTGTGCGCGAGAGAAGCCGTAGCGCGAACCCAGGACCCACGCAGTCTCCAGCAGGACCGTGAGGGGCAGCAGGACAGGGCCCTGCATCTGCTCCTCGGCTAGGCGGGTCTGATCGGGATCGTCCGGGACCAGCAAGCGCAGCACGACGTTGGTGTCGAGCGCCTTCACCACTCGCCGCGCGTGCCGCTCTTCGCCCATTCGGCGGCGACAGTGTCGTTCATCTCATCGATCGTGACGGGTGGGCCCTTGTAGCTCGCCGTGATCTTGCGGATCTCGCGGAGCAGTTCTTCGCTGCTCCGGCCGCTCTTCATCGCGGATGGCTGGAGGAGCACGCCGCGACCGGTACGAATCACCTCGAACCGCTGCCCCGGGGCAAACCCAAGCGCATCCCGCACATCCTTCGGAATGACGACCTGGCCCTTTTCGGACATGGTAGTTTGCGCACCCATGGCGGTAAGATGTGTCTTACCGGCCGGAACGTCAATCGTCGCCGTCGGGCTCGTCGCCGAGGTCCTGCGCGACCTTGGGCGCACGCAGCAGCGCGTCGATGTGGCTGGCTTCCTCGAAGCTGTCGTCGGCCAGGAACTTGAGCTTGGCCGCGTACTTCATCTTCACGCGGTGGGCGACCTCGCGCTGCAGATAGGCGGTGTTGGTGCGCAGCGCCTTCAGCACCGCCTCCTCATCCTTGCCGAGCAGCGGCTTCACGAACACGGTCGCGTGGCGCAGGTCCGGCGACATGCGCACTTCGGTCACCGACACCATGTGCTTGGCCAGCGTCTCGTCATGGACGTCGCCGCGCTGCAGGATCTCGGACAGGACGTGGCGCACCTGCTCGCCCACGCGGAGCGTGCGGACGGAGCGTTCCTGCGGTTCGTTCTTCATGGTGCAATCTTAGAAAAAGGGTGTCACCCCGGCGCGGAGCCGGGGTGACACGGATACTCAGAGCGTGCGCTCGCGCAGCTCGACCTCGAAAGTTTCAAGGAAGTCGCCGGCCTTGATGTCGGTGAAGTTCTGCGTGAACGTCACACCGCATTCCAGGCCTGCACGAACTTCGGCGACATCGTCCTTGAACCGGCGGAGCGAGGCGATCTCGCCCTGGTAGATGATGACGTCGTTGCGCGTGATGCGGGCCTTGAGCGCCTTGCGAATGACCCCTTCGACCACCAGCAGACCGGCGGCCTTGCCCGTCTTGCCCGCGGAGAAGACTTCGCGGATCTCGGCGCGGCCCACGACCGTCTCGAACGCCTCGGGACCGAGCTCGCCCGCCATGCCGGCGCGGATCTCGTCCACCAGGTCGTAGATGACGTCGTAATACTTCAGCGCCACCTTGTTCCGCTCGGCGATCTCGCGCGCCTTGCTGTTGGGACGGACGTTGAAGCCGATGATCGGCGCGCCCGAGGCACCCGCCAGCGTCACATCGCTCTCGGTGATGCCGCCGACGCCCGAGTGCAGGATGCGCACCCGGATCTCGTCGGTCGAGATCTTGTTGAGCGAGCCCACGATCGCCTCGACCGTACCCTGGGTGTCGGCCTTGACGACCAGCGGATATTCGATCGCCTGCTTGTCCTTGAGCGCGGAGAACATGCTCTCCAGGCTCGCGGGCGCATTGGTGGTGCGCTTCTGCTGGATCACGCCGGCGCGATATTCCGCGACTTCGCGGGCACGCGCCTCGTTCTCCACCACCTGCAGCAGGTCACCCGCCATCGGCACGCCCGACAGGCCCAGCACCTCGACCGGCATCGCCGGACCCGCCTGCTTCACCTGGCGACCCTTGTCGTCGATCAGCGCACGGACCTTGCCGCTCTCGGCGCCGACGACGAACACGTCGCCGACCTTGAGCGTGCCGCGGTTGACCAGGATCGTCGCGACCGGGCCGCGACCCTTGTCGAGCTTCGCCTCGATCACCGCACCCTCGGCCTGGCGGTCCGGGTTGGCGCGCAGCTCGAGCAGTTCGGCCTGCAGCTGGATCTTCTCGATCAGCGTGTCGAGACCGATCTTCTTGAGCGCTGAGACTTCGACGTCCTGCGTCTCGCCGCCCATTTCCTCGACCTGGACGTTGTGCTCGAGCAGACGCTCGCGCACCCGCTGCGGGTTCGCCTCGTGCTTGTCGATCTTGTTGATCGCCACGATCATCGGCTTGCCCGACGCCTTGGTGTGGTTGATCGCCTCGATCGTCTGCGGCATCAGCCCGTCGTCGGCCGCCACCACCAGCACGACGATGTCGGTGACGTCGGCGCCGCGTGCACGCATCTCGGTAAAGGCTTCGTGGCCCGGCGTGTCGAGGAAGGTAATCTTCGACTTGTCCTTTAGCGTCACCTGATACGCACCGATGTGCTGGGTGATGCCGCCGGCCTCGCCGCGCACCACGTCGGTGCCGCGCAGCGCGTCGAGCAGCGAAGTCTTGCCGTGGTCGACATGGCCCATGATCGTCACCACCGGGGGACGCGGCTTGAGCGCCTCGGGTGCGTCCTCGGTCGTGTCGAGCGCCAGGTCGATGTCGGCGTCGGACACGCGGACGATGTTGTGGCCGAACTCGGTCACCAGCAGCTCGGCCGTATCCTGGTCGATGGTTTGCGTCATGGTGACGGGCATGCCCATCTTGAACAGCGCCTTCACCAGGTCGGCGCCCTTCTCGGCCATGCGGTTGGCAAGTTCCTGGACGGTGATCGCCTCCGGCACCTGTACGTCGCGGACCTGCTTGGCCTGCGGCTCGCGCGGGCCGCCGTAATGGCGCTTTTCCTTTTCGCGGGCGCGCTTCAGCGCCGCGAGCGAGCGCGCACGCGCGCCGTCGCCATCACCAAGCGCACGCGTGACGGTGAGCTTGCCAGACTGGCGGCGATCGTCGCCCTTGCGGTCGCGCGAAGGCGCAGGCCGGCTCGGCGCATCGTTGCGACGCGGCGGGAGGGCGGCGCCCGTCCGGTTGGCGGGCGCGGCGTTGTTCGAAGCGGGCGAGGCGCTCGGCGTCGGCGCGGGGGCCGGTGCGGGCTTGGGCTCGGGCTTCGGGATCTCGGGACGCTGCACGGGCGTGAAGCGACGCGGCGCCGGCAGCGACGAGTCGAACTGCACCGTCACAGGCTGCGCAGGCTGCGCCGGACGCGGCGGTGCGGCCGGACGACGCGGTGCCTGGGCGGCAGGGGCCGCCGGCTTCGGCGCGGCAGCGGCGGGCGCAGCCGGCTTCGGCGCTTCGGCCGCGGGGGCCGGTGCGGGCGTCGGCGCAGGGGTGGGAGTCGGAGCGGCAGGTGCCACGGCGACCGGCTCGGAAACCTCGGGCGCTGCCGGAGCCGGTGCGGGCGCGGCTTCGACCTTGGGCTCGGGCGTCGGCTCCACGGCCGGGGCGGCCGGCTCGGCAGGCGCCGCTGCCGGCGCTTCTGCCGCGCGACGGCTTTCCTCGGCGCGACGCTGCTCCTGCTCCTGCGCTTCCTGGCGCAGGCGCTCGTCACGACGGCGGCCCTCTTCGAGCGCGGTCATGCGGGCCTCTTCGGCCTCACGCAGCAGCTTCGCCTGAAGCTCGTGGCGCGACAGGCCGGCATTGGCGTTCACGGCCGGGGCGGGCGCAGGCGCACGCGGTGCGACGGGCGCAGGCGCCGGCGTCGGGCTCGTGGCCTCCTGGGCGGGCGCGGCCGCAGGAGCACCCTGCTGCTGCTCTTCGCCGGGGCGGCCGAGCACGCGGCGGCGCTTGACCTCCACGACCACGGTGTTGGAGCGGCCATGGCTGAAGCTCTGCTTCACCTTGCCCGTCTCCACCGTGCGCTTCAGCCCCAGCGGTGCCCGCGCGCCCAGCTTCGGCTTGTCGTTGTCCGTCTCGCTCATGCGTTACTCGAGTTCCTGCTTCGTCGTCGTCTGTGCGGCGGCCGAGGTTCCGGCAGCCGATGCGCCCTGCGATTCGGTTTCGCAAGACACGGAGGAGGGTACGGGTCCGATAAAGTGCAGCCATCGGGCGATCGCTTCGCCGACCCGACTGGCCGCTGGTCTGTCGGTCACACCGACATGTACCACATTTTCGCGCCCCAGCGCCAAGGACAATATGGTACGCCCGACGGGCAATTCCAATCCCCTGACGCCACTGCCTTCGCGATCGGACCCGACGCGCCAGGCCTGGGCGAGCTTGCCCGCCCCGTCGGCACCGGCGTCGGATGCGTGGTAAAGTGCGTGAAGCTGGCCGCCGCGCGCCGCCTTCACGATCCGCTCGCCGCCCGTCACCAGCTTCCCCGAACGCGCCTCCAGCCCGAGCCGTTCGAGCGCGGCGCGTTGCAGCGCCTGTTCGATGCGCTCGGAGAGGTCGTCGGGAATCGTGATAGCCTGGGTCTTGAAGGCGCGCGACAGCGCACCCTTCAGCCGGCCCTTGGCGATCGCCGCATCCAGTGCCGCGCGATCGACGCCGATCCAGGCACCGCGTCCGGGTGCCTTGGCATGGACGTCGGGCAGCACCTCGCCGTCCGGAGACAGCGCGAGGCGCACGAGCGCGCCCCGCTCACCCGTCTCGCGGGTGAGGATGCAGCTGCGCTCCGGCCCCTCGCGCGGTTCACGTGGAGGCCGGGGCGTGGCGGGATTGCGCTGTCCGCGGTGCCCGGAGGCGCGCGGGGTTACCGAAGCGGCATCATTGCGAGGGTTCCGCATGCGCGTCCTCCCTCGCTTGGGGGGTGCCGGCATCGCGATCCGCGATCAGCTGGCCGCCCGCACCATAATTCTCGGTGGAGAGCTCGGTGATGTTGATCTGGACGGCGGCCGGGTTCTTGCCCAGCCGCTCGACCAGCGAACGCGTGACGTCGGCGACAATCGCCGCCTTCTGCTCGCGCGAGGCGGCGCCGGCCAGGCGAATGTCGACGAACGGCATCAGGCCTCGGCCTCCTCGCCGGTGGACGCTTCGGCCGGAGCCTCGCCCGCTTCCTCGTCATCGAACCAGTGCGCACGGGCAGCCATGATGATCTCGTTGCCCTGCTCGTCCGACAGCCCGTACTCGGCCAGGATGCCGCCCTTGGGCTCGCTGCGCTTGGCCGCATCGTCGTTGCGACGGCGCGGCTCGGCGCGCTTCTTCTCGACCAGCTCGTCGGTGGCGAGGTCGGCCAGGTCATCGAGCGTCTTGATGCCCGCCTTGCCGAGCGTGACCAGCATCGCCTCGGTTAGGTACGGCATCTCGGCCAGCGCGTCGTCGACCCCCAGCGCACGGCGTGCCTCGCGGTTCGCTTCCTCGCGACGCTCCAGCGCTTCCTGCGCACGGTTCTGCAGCTCGGCGGCGAGGTCCTCGTCGAAGCCCTCGATCGCGGCAAGCTCGTCGACCTCGACATAGGCGACTTCTTCCAGCTCGCCGAAGCCTTCGGCGACCAGCAGCTGCGCCAGCGTCTCGTCCACGTCGAGCTCGCGCTCGAACATCGCGGAGCGCTCGACGAATTCCTTCTGGCGCTTCTCCGAAGCATCCGCCTCGGTGAGGATGTCGATCGCCTTGGCGGTCAGCTGGCTGGCCAGGCGCACGTTCTGACCGCGACGGCCGATCGCGAGGCTCAGCTGATCGTCGGGCACCACCACCTCGATGCGATCCTCTTCCTCGTCGATCACGACGCGGCTGACGTTCGCCGGCTGCAGCGCGTTGACGACGAAGGTCGCGGTGTCTTCCGACCAGGGGATGATGTCGATCTTCTCGCCCTGCATTTCCTGCACGACGGCCTGGACGCGGCTGCCCTTCATGCCGACGCAGGCGCCGACCGGGTCGATCGAGCTGTCGCGGCTGATGACGCCGATCTTGGCGCGCGAGCCCGGGTCGCGGGCGGCCGCCTTGATCTCGATGATGCCGTCGTAGATCTCGGGCACTTCCTGCGCGAACAGCTTCTTCATGAAGTCCGGGTGCGCGCGGGACAGGAAGATCTGCGGCCCGCGGTTCTCGCGGCGGACGTTCAGGATCAGCGAGCGGGTGCGGTCGCCGACGCGCACCGCTTCGCGCGGGATCTGCTGGTCACGGCGAATCACGCCCTCGGCGCGACCCAGGTCGACCACGACGTGACCGAACTCGACGCGCTTGACGACGCCGGTGATGATCTCACCCACGCGGTCCTTGAACTCTTCATACTGGCGCTCGCGCTCTGCGTCGCGGACCTTCTGGAAGATCACCTGCTTGGCAGCCTGGGCGGCGATGCGGCCGAACTCGATCGGGGGCAGCGGATCGACGATATAGTCGCCGACGACCGCGCCCTTCTGCAGCTTCTGCGCCTGGGCGACGTCGACCTGCTTGAAATAGTCGTCGACGGCCTCGACCACCTCGACCACGCGCCACAGGCGCAGGTCGCCGGTGTTGGGGTCGAGCTTGGCGCGGATGTCGTTCTCGGCGCCATAGCGCGCACGGGCGGCGCGCTGGATCGCGTCCTCCATCGCCTCGATGACGATGCCCTTGTCGATCAGCTTCTCGCGCGCAACCGAATCGGCGATCGCGATCAGCTCGGCGCGGTTGGCGGTAACGGCAGTGGCCATGGGCTTACCCTTCTACTTCGATGATGTCGTCCGCCCCGCTCGCGTCGAGCGGCTGGGTGGCGGCGAGGAGCTTGTCGGTGATGGTGAGCTTGGCGTCGGCGACCGCGGCGAACGGGATCGTCATCGCGCGAAACTTGCGGACGTCGATCGTGATCTGGTCGCCCTCGACGCCGACGAGGTCGCCGGTGAGCTGCTTGCGCCCCTCGATCGGCTCAGCGAGCGTGATGCGCGCTTCCTGCCCTGCCCAGTCGGCAAAGTCCTGAAGCCGCGTCAACGGACGATCGATGCCGGGCGAGGAAACCTCCAGCCGGTACGCGCCCTCGATCGGGTCGCGGCCCTCGGCCTCCAACGCGTCGAACACGTCGGACAGGCGACGCGACAGCGTGGCGCAGTCGTCGATCGTCAGCTGGCGGGTGTCGGGGCGCTCGGCCATGACCTGCAGCGTCGGGTCCGACTTGCCGCCGAACATCTTCACGCGCACCAGCGCCAGCCCCAGGGCCTTCGCCTCGGGCTCGATCAGCCGGTTGAGTTCGGCGATGTCCGCCAATCCACGCTCCAGTCGTTGCGGCCGGCCAAGCGCCGGTCCCTAAAGTTCGGTTCGAACCAAGGTACGCCCCGCCGCCGCCGGACCCGTGGGGCCCGACCTCGCCAAGGTTTCCAATGTCGAGAACAGCCGCGATATAGGGCGTTCGCCGGATCAGGACAAGCGCGAAACGCGCGCCGGGTCTGCGCAACGCCGCACCGCCGCCTGCGTTGAGGCAGCAACAGGGAGACGTTCATGCATCGCACCATCGCCTGCGCCACCGCCGCCATCCTGCTCGCCGCCTGCGGCGCGCCCAACGATCCTGCCATCGCCAACGGCAGCGCACCCCAGGCGAGCAGCGCCCCCGCTGCTACGGACGGTCGCCCCTTCGCAGTGACGCCGGTCACCACCCTCGACTCCCCCTGGGCGATGACCTTCCTGCCCGACGGGCGGATGCTGGTGACGGAAAAGGGGGGACGCATGCGGATGGTAGGGGTTTCATCCGGTAACGATGGCACTGTCGCGGCGGCCGTTTCCGTCGGAGGCATCCCCGAGACAGACAGCGCCGGGCAGGGCGGCCTGATGGATGTGGTGGCGGCACCGGATTTCGCGCGCAGCAAGCTCGTCTATTTCTCGGGATCGGTCACCGGCCCAAAGGGCAAGGGCGTGAAGCTATGGCGCGGCCGCTTCATCATGGACAGCAAGGGGCCCCGGCTGGAGGACGTCACCGAGCTGTTCAGCGCAACCCCCTTCGTCTCCGGCGACGGCCATTATTCCGGCCGCATCGCCTTCGCGCCCGACGGCCAGCACCTGTTCTTCACCAATGGCGAGCGGCAGAAGTTCGATCCCGCACAGGATCCCAAATCGACGCTCGGCAAGGTGCTGCGCCTGACGCTCGACGGCAAGCCGGCGGGCGACCCCGGCCTCACCGGACGCGGCTTCCACCCCGCGGTCTGGTCCTACGGCCACCGCAACCTGCTCGGCCTCGCCTTCGATGCTCAGGGCAATCTGTGGGAGCAGGAGATGGGGCCGAAGGGCGGCGACGAGGTCAACCTGATCCTGCCCGGCCGCAACTATGGCTGGCCGAAGGTTTCGAACGGCAGCCACTATGACGGCCGCGACATTCCCGATCACAAGCCCGGCGACGGCTTCGAGCCGCCCAAGGTGTCGTGGAACCCGGTGATCTCGCCGGGCGGGCTCCTGGTCTACACGGGGGCGATGTTCCCCGAATGGCAGGGCGACCTGTTCATCGGCGGCCTGTCGAGCGAGGCGCTGGTCCGCGTCGACGTGAACGGCACCAACGCCAGCAAGGGCGACCAGTGGCCGATGGGCAAGCGCATCCGCGACGTGGAGCAGGGCCCGGACGGCGCGATCTGGCTGATCGAGGACGGCGAAGGCGGCCGCCTGCTGAAGCTGACCAGGGCGGGGTG
This sequence comes from Sphingomonas sp. ACRSK, assembly GCF_022346685.1. Taxonomy (NCBI): domain Bacteria; kingdom Pseudomonadati; phylum Pseudomonadota; class Alphaproteobacteria; order Sphingomonadales; family Sphingomonadaceae; genus Sphingomonas; species Sphingomonas sp. ACRSK. The sequence continues at coordinate 125,655 of NZ_JAKRNR010000001.1, forward strand.
AGACTCGGGGGGCTCGCGTCGAGCCCCTCCCCTCCCACCGTTCCGAGCAGGGAGAGCTTTTCAGCACCCCCTCCCGTTCGCCTCGAGTAGCCGTCGAGTAGCTGCGCAGCAGCGTATCGAGACGGCGTATCGAGAGGTCGCGTTCCCCGGGGAGGCACCTCGATACGAGCCCTCGAACCGCGCCTGGCGGCGCTACTCGGCCTCTACTCGGCACGAACGGGAGAAGGCGAAGGCTGCCCTCACCCCAGCGCGACCGGCCCCGCGTCGCCCAGCCGGTGCGTGCACAACTGCGCCTCGGGCGTGTCGTCCGCGGTCAGCGCCGCAACCGTCACCCAGCCCTGTGCCCTGAGCGCAGCACCGGTCTCCGCAGGCGTGCCGAACGGCAGGAACAGCCGCCGCCGCGCGTCTGCCCCGACGCCCGCGTCGAGCAGCACATCGGCATAGAGCGAGAAGCCCACCGCCGGCTCCGCCTTCCCGTCCTCGCCCACCACGGCATAGCTGCCGCCGCGACCGATCTCAGCGCTGAGGCCACGCGCGAACAGCGAGAAGCCGACCCAGCTCTGGTACTCGAACCCATGCCGCTCGGTCGGGTCGAGCGTCAGCGCCGCGCGGCCGCGGATCGCCTCGGCGATCGCCTCCAGACCGTCGAGCCGGCTGCCCAGACTCCCCGCAACATCGCTTGCGCGCAGCCGCGCCAGCGCCTGGTCGAACGGCCCCGCCGCCTCGATCAGCGGCAGATAGGCGGGATCGATCGCCGCGACCGCGCCGGCATCCTTGCCGTCGAGCGCCGCGCGCAACGCGGTCAGCTGCTCCGGCGCCAGCGTACCGCCGGCCAGCGCATCGACCAGGTCCGGCAGGGTGAAGTCGACCGACACGTCGGTGAGCCCCGCGGCGGCCAGCGCCTCCACCGCCACGCTCACCACCTCACGCACGGCCGCCACGCTGTCGAGGCCGATCAGCTCCGCCCCGATCTGGCGCAGCGCGCGCCGCTGGGCGAGGTCGGAGGCGCGCAGCCGCAGCACCGGCCCGGCATAGCACAGCCGCACCGGGCGCGGGTGGTGGCCCATGCGGGTGGCGGCGATGCGCCCGACCTGCGCGGTCATGTCGGGACGAATCGCAAGCGTCTTCTGCGACACCGGATCGACGAAGCGCACCGCATCCTGCGCGCGTGCCGCCTTCAGCCGGCGGCCGAGCGCATCCTCGAATTCGGCGAGCGGCGGGTCGACCTGCTCATAGCCATAGCTGCGCGCGACCGACAGCACGCGCCCTTCGAACCGCGCGACCGCATCGGCGGCGGGCGGCAGGCGGTCGTGGAACCCTTCGGGCAAGAGGCCGGTCATCGGAGAACATCCTGTTGGGCGGCCGGGATCGACGCGCCGTCTCATGGCCGGCAGCTAGGGGATGTGCCCGCGCGCGACAAGCTGGCTGGCAGCGGTAGCGCTCCACAACCTGTACCCCGGCGAAGGCCGGGGCCCAGTTGCGAGCGCTCGGGGCTTGGCGCGGACCTTAGCCGCCATTCCAACTGGGCCCCGGCCTCCGCCGGGGCACGATGCTGGTGCGCTCCTTTAGAACGCCAGCGCCATCGCTGTGCGCACGCCCGGAAGCGCGCGAACCTGGGCGGCGAGTTCCGGCGTCACCGGCTCGTCGACCGAGAGCAGCAGGATCGCCTCGCCCCCGGCATTGCGGCGGCCGAGGTGGAAGGTGCCGATGTTGACCCCGGCCTCGCCCAGCGTGGTGCCGAGACGGCCGATGAAGCCCGGCGCGTCCTCGTTGACGATGTAGAGCATGTGACCGGCAAGGTCGGCCTCGACCTTGATGCCGAACAGCTCGACCAGCCGCGGCGCCTGGTTGCCGAACAGCGTGCCAGCGACCGAGCGGTCGCCCGCCTCGGTCCGCACCGTCACCCGCACCAGCGTGTGATAGTCGCCCTCGCGCTCGTTGCGCACTTCGCGCACCTCAAGCCCGCGCTCCTTTGCCAGGAACGGCGCGTTGACCATGTTCACCGTGTCCGAATGCACCCGCATCAGGCCCGCCAGCACCGCGCCGGTGATCGGCTTCTGGTTGAGCTCGGCGGCCGCACCCTCGACCTCGATCGAAATCGAGGTCAGCGCGCCGTGGGCCAGCTGGCCCACCAGGCTCCCGAGCTTTTCGGCCAGCGCCATGTACGGCTTGAGCTTGGGCGCTTCCTCCGCGGAGAGCGACGGCATGTTGAGCGCGTTGGTGACGCCGCCCGACACCAGGAAGTCGGCCATCTGCTCGGCGACCTGGATGGCGACGTTGACCTGCGCCTCGGTGGTGGATGCGCCCAGGTGCGGCGTCGACACGAAGTTGGGCGTCCCGAACAGCGGCGACTCCTTGGCCGGCTCGGTGACGAACACGTCGAGCGCCGCGCCACCGATGTGGCCCGAATCGAGCCCCGCCTTCAGCGCCGCCTCGTCGATCAGGCCGCCGCGCGCGCAGTTGATGATGCGCACGCCCTTCTTGGTCTTGGCGAGATTCTCGGCCGACAGGATGTTGCGGGTCTGGTCGGTGAGCGGCGTGTGCAGCGTGATGAAATCGGCGCGCGCAAGCAGCGTGTCGAGGTCGACCTTCTCCACGCCCATCTCGATCGCGCGTTCCGGGGTCAGGAACGGGTCGAAGGCGACAACCTTCATCTTGAGGCCGCGCGCACGGTCGGCAACGATCGAACCGATGTTGCCCGCACCGATCAGGCCCAGCGTCTTGGCGGTCAGTTCGACGCCCATGAAGCGGTTCTTTTCCCACTTGCCGGCCTGGGTCGAGGCGTCGGCCTCGGGCAGCTGGCGGGCGAGCGCGAACATCAGCGCGATCGCATGTTCGGCGGTGGTGATCGAGTTGCCGAACGGGGTGTTCATCACCACCACGCCGCGCGCCGAGGCCGCCGGAATGTCGACGTTGTCGACGCCGATGCCGGCGCGGCCGACGACCTTCAGGTTGGTCGCGGCGTCCAGGATTTCCTTGGTTACCTTGGTCGAAGAGCGGATGGCGAGGCCGTCATACTGGCCGATGATGGCCTTCAGCTCTTCGGGCGTCTTGCCGGTGATCTCGTCCACCTCGACCCCGCGCTCGCGGAAGATCTGGGCGGCCTTGGGATCCATTTTGTCGGAGATGAGGACTTTGGGCATGGGAAGGTCCTTGGAAAGAAGATGCAGCACTCCTGCAAAGGCAGGAGCCGAGGGTCACGGGCGCAGGCGTTTGCGGCCCTGGGCCCCTGCCTCAAGCAGGGGCACGGGAGATCAGGCGGGCTTGACCTGCTCCCAGGCCCAGTCGAGCCACGGGCCGAGCGCCTCGATGTCGGCGGTGTCGACGGTCGCGCCGCACCAGATGCGCAGGCCCGCCGGGGCGTCGCGATAGCCGGCGATGTCGAACGCCGCGCCCTCCGCCTCCAACAGCGACGCCATCTTCTTGACCATCGCGCCCTGCGCCTCGGCATCCGCATCGGTGACGAGCTTCAGGCAGACGCTGGTGTTCGAGCGGATCGCCGGGTCGGCCGGCAGGTGGTCCAGCCAGTCGCGCGCCTCGACGATGCGGCCAAGCGCCGTCGCGTTCGCCGTCGAGCGCGCGATCAGGCCGTTCAAGCCACCGGCGTGCTGCGCCCATTCCATCGCAAAGATCGCGTCTTCGACCGCGAGCATCGACGGCGTGTTGATCGTCTCGCCCTTGAAGATGCCCTCGATCAGCTTGCCGCCCTTGGTCATGCGGAAGATCTTCGGGAGCGGCCAGGCCGGGGTGTAGCTTTCCAGCCGCTCGACCGCGCGCGGGCCCAGGATCAGCACGCCATGCGCGCCTTCCCCGCCCAGCACCTTCTGCCACGAGAAGGTGACCACATCGAGCTTGTCCCACGGCAGGTCCATCGCGAACACGGCCGAGGTCGCATCGGCGATCGTCAGGCCGCCGCGGTCGTCGGCGATCCAGTCGCCGTTCGGCACGCGCACGCCCGAGGTGGTGCCGTTCCAGGTGAAGATCACGTCATGCTCGGGGCTGACCTGGGTCAGGTCGACGATCTCGCCATAGGGCGCCTTGAGCACGGTCGGCTCGATCTTGAGCTGCTTGACCGCGTCGGTCACCCAGCCCTCGCCGAAGCTTTCCCAGGCGAGCAGCGTCACCGGCCGCGCACCGAGCAGCGACCACATCGCCATCTCGACGGCGCCCGTGTCGGAGCCGGGAACGATGCCGATGCGGTGAGTGTCGGGGACCTGGAGGAGTTCGCGGGTCAGGTCGATCGCGCGCTGCAGCCGCGCCTTGCCGAGCTTCGAGCGGTGCGAGCGGCCGAGGACCTCGGTAGCGAGCTTCTCGGGCGACCAGCCCGGGGGCTTGGCGCAGGGACCAGAGGAGAAATGGGGGCGTGCCGGCTTGGTGGCGGGCTTCGCGGGTGCGGCAGGCGCACCGGTGGCGGGAACCGAAATCGTATCCGTCAAAATAGTCTCTCCTCACAGAGAGCACGCGCTGCGTTGGGACAGCGTGGCCCGCCGACGGCCCTAACGGCGTGGCGGAGCATGTCAACGCGTTACGCGAATTGGGTAGCTCGGAAAGGCGGCAGGACGAGGCACCTGCGCCTTCGACCGGGTGGCGCTGGAGTCGCCACCTCCGCTACACCCCTGCCCATGCACTTGGTTTCGCGTCGCTTCTTCACCCTGCTGCTGCCCTTTCTACTGACGGCCTGCATTTTCGGCGGGGGGCGGGAGGAGCGGCGTCCGGCGCCGCGGCCACGCGGCAGCGGTCCGGTGACGCTGACCGGCCAGACTCCGCCCGGCACGCAGCAATGCTTCGCCGACCTGTCGCGCGCCGGCGTCCGGTTCAGCCCGCTGCCCGACCGCGACTATGGCGGGGGTTGCCTGGTGCTGGGCGCCGTGCAGCTCATCGACTTCGGCACGCCCACCGCGGGCCTGAAGGCGATCCGCTGTCCCACCGCGCGCGCCTTTGTCGGCTGGGTCCAGTACGGCGTCGGCCCCGCCGCCCGCCAGATCCTGGGCAGCGACGTGGTGCGGATCGAAAGCTATGGCAGCTACGTGTGCCGCGGCATCGTCGGACAGGGCGCTGCCGGATCGGCCAAGCTGTCGCAGCACGGCCTCGCCAACGCGATCGACATCGGCGGCTTCGTGCTCGCCGACGGGCGCCGAATCAGCATCGAACAGGGCTGGCGCTCCGGCGACCCGGCGGTGCAGCAGTTCCTGCAGGTGGTGCACCGCTCCGCCTGCCGCCGCTTCAAGACGGTGCTCGGGCCGGACTACAACGCCGCCCACTACAACCACCTTCATTTCGACATGGGCGGACGCGGAGATTTCTGCCGCTAGCTTGCGTGCGCGCCCAGCCGCTCTAGATTGGTCCGCTTTCGCCAAGCGCGCGCCCCGCCCGCCTTGGCTGTTGCAGGAAGTGTCATGACCGATACCCGAGTTCCGTCGCGCGTATTTCGCGACGCCAAGCACGAGGCCGAAAGCGCCCGCACCCAGATCTCGACGCCGCAGACGGAGCATCCGTCCTACCGCCTCGCCTTCCAGGACATGGACTTCCTGCTGCGCGAGGACCTGCGCCCGGTCCGCTTCCAGCTGGAGCTGCTGAAGCCCGAGCTGGTGTTCGACGCGGCGAACATCGCCTCCACCTTCGTGATCTACGGCTCCGCCCGCATTCCCGAGCCGAGCAAGGCCGGTGCGCTCCTGGAACTCGCGCAGGACGATCGCGCCAAGCGCATCGCCGAGCGGCTGATCGCCAAGTCAAAATATTATGACGTCGCCCGCGAGCTCGCCGGCCTCGCCAGCAACTTCCCGCAGTCGGAAGACGGCAAGCGTCACTTCGTGGTGTGCTCGGGCGGTGGCCCCTCGATCATGGAAGCCGCGAACCGAGGTGCGAGCGAGGCGGGCGCCGAGTCGGTCGGCCTCAACATCGTGCTGCCGCACGAACAGGCGCCGAACCCCTATGTCACGCCCTCGCTGTCGATGCAGTTCCACTATTTCGCGCTGCGCAAGATGCACTTCCTGCTGCGTGCGCGGGCGGTGGCGGTGTTCCCAGGCGGCTTCGGCACCTTCGACGAGAGCTTCGAGCTGCTGACGCTGATCCAGACGGGCAAGGTCGAGCCGATCCCCGTGCTCTTCTACGGCCGCGAATTCTGGGAGCGCGTCGTCAACCTGGAGGCGCTGTGCGACGAGGGCGTGATCTCGCCGCGCGACCTGGACCTCATCACCTTCTGCGAGACCGCCGAGGAAGGCTGGAAGGCGGTCGAGGAATTCTACCGCGCTCGCGGCGACGAACTGCCGAAGTAAGGCGGCTCGCGTTCACCCCGTGCTCCTGCGAAAGCAGGAGCCCAGGGCCACGAGGTGCATCGCGCGGTACTCTGGGCTCCTGCCTTCGCAGGAGCACGGGAGTTTCGAGCGGTGCGGAGCCCTAGAAATCCACCGCCACGCCCTTCAGCTCCCAATCGCCGTAGCGCACCGGGTTGCTGCCCAGCGGATCGGCGGCCGGCGGCACGACCGGTTCCGGCGTCGGCACCGGCGGACTCTTGGAAAGATGCTCGGGTGGCTTCACGTGGGGCGGTCGCTGGCCCATGGGACTCTCCGATAATGATGCAGCCCCCACATCGGCGGCGAAAGGCTTGGGATCAAGTGAAGCACAGCAACCACGGCATGCGGCAGCGGCCGCACGGACGGCATCGCTGATGGCGCGGCCCCAGCTCGCCCCCGAACCGCCCGGCGTCCCCGCCCGACGCGCCGCCCTTCGCCTGCTCGACGCCGTGTTGCGTCGCGGCCTCGCCCTGGAAGCGGCACTCGACCGCGCCACCACCGGGCTCGACCGCCGCGAGGACCGCGGCCTGGTCCACGCGATCGTCAGCGAGGCGCTGCGCCGGCTGCCCGACCTCGACGCGCTGATCGACTCGGCAACCGCGCGGCCGCTGCCGGAGGATGCCAAGGCACGCTTTGCGCTCCGCATCGCGCTCGTCCAGGCGCTCGCGCTCGGCACGCCGCCGCACGCCGCGATCGCAACCGTGCTGCCGCTGGTCGACGGCGGCCCGCGCAAGCTGGTCCATGGCGTGTTCGGCACGCTGATGCGCCGGAACGCGACGCTGCCTGAAATTCCCGAGCTCCCCGCCGCCGCCTGGCTGCGCTGGCAGGCGGCCTGGGGCGAGGACGTGGCGGAAGCCGCGCGCGTCGCCATCGCCTCCCCGCCGCCGATCGACCTCAGCCTGCGCGGCGACACCACGGCCGTTGAGGGTATGTCGCTGCTGCCGCGTCACCGCCGCGTGCCTGCCTTCGCGACCGTCCCTGAACTTCCCGGCTTTGCCGAAGGCGAATGGTGGGTGCAGGATCTCGCCGCCTCGCTGCCCGCGCGGCTGCTGGGCGACGGCCCCGGCACCGCGCTCGACCTGTGCGCGGCGCCGGGCGGCAAGACGCTGCAGCTCGCCGCCGCCGGCTGGGACGTGACCGCGCTCGACGTCTCGGAGAAGCGGCTCGCCCGCCTGTCCGAGAATCTCGAGCGCACCGGATTGTCCGCGAAGGTGGTCGCCGCCGACGCGCTCAAATGGAAACCGAGGGAGGCGGTCGACGCGCTGCTGCTCGACGCGCCGTGCAGTGCCACCGGCATCTTCCGCCGGCACCCGGACGTGCTCCATCGCGTGCGACCGGCGGTGATCGCCGAGGCCGCCGAACTGCAGGCCCGCCTGCTCGCCCGTGCCGCCGAATGGGTGAAGCCCGGCGGCCGGCTGGTCTACGCCACCTGCTCGCTGGAGCGCGAGGAGGGCGAGGCGCAGGTCGAGCGCTTCCTTGCCGAGCATGCCGACTACCGCCTGGTGCCGGCCGCGCCCGAACTGCTGCCGGAGGGCATCGCGCCCGATCCGAAGGGCTGGGTGCGCACGTTGCCGGGGATGCTCGCCGAGCAGGGCGGTCTCGACGGCTTCTTCATCGCGCGGCTCGATCGGGTGGGTTGAAACCCTTCCCGTTTGTTTCGAGGAGCCGTCGAGCTTGTCGAGACGGCGTCTCGAGAAACCGGCCGCGGCTCTCTCGACATGGGCTCTCGACAAGCTCGATCCCTGCTCGAGACAAACGGTGAGGGGAGCGACAGCCCGCCCTCGGAAATCGCCGACCGCTCCCGACACCCGGTTGCGGCAGGGGTGTGCCATGCTAGAGGTCGGCCGATCATGAGCAGACCCGTCCGCATTGCCCCCTCGATCCTGTCCGCCGACTTCGCCCGCCTGGGCGAGGAGGTGCGTGCGATCGACGCGGCCGGTGCCGACTGGATCCATGTGGACGTGATGGACGGGCATTTCGTGCCCAACCTCACCATCGGCCCGATGGTGGTGAAGGCGCTGCGCCAGCACAGCGCCAAGCCGTTCGACGTCCACCTGATGATCGCGCCCGCCGATCCGCTGCTCCAGCCCTTTGCCGAGGCCGGCGCGGACATCATTTCCGTTCATCCCGAGGCGGGGCCCCACCTCCACCGCTCACTCCAGGCGATCAAGGCGCTCGGCAAGCGTGCGGGCGTGGTGCTGAACCCGGCCACCCCGGTGGAGTCGATCGATCATGTGCTCGACCTCGTCGACCTCATCATGGTGATGAGCGTGAACCCGGGCTTCGGCGGGCAGAAGTTCATCACGAGTCAGCTCGCCAAGATCGCGGCGTTGCGCCAGCGCATCGATGCCAGCGGCCGCGACATCGACCTGGAGGTCGACGGCGGCATCGACCGCACCTCCGCGCCGCTTGCGGTGGAAGCAGGCGCCAACGTGCTCGTCGCCGGCACCGCCACCTTCGCCGGCGGCCCTGCCGCCTATGCCGACAACATCCGGGCTCTGAGAGGCGCGTGACGGATCCGCTTCCCGAAACCACCGGGCCCGACGGGATCGAAGCGGGCAAGCGGCTCATCCGCCAGAGCGGCGGCAAGGGGCTGTCGCTGGCCGAACGACTATCGGAACGGCTTGAGCGGCTGACCTGGCGCACCCCGTTCCACGCGCTGCGCCTGCGCGGCAAGCATCCGCTCAAGCTGATTGCGGTTGCCGACGATCCCTTCTTCGGTGATCTGGAGCGTGGCTATGCACTGCTCGACGGCATGATGCTGTTCCGGGGTGAAGCCGTCCCGATCAACGCGCTGTCGCTGTCGCGCCCGACTTTTTCGGCGCCGTTCGCCGACTATCTCCACAGCTTCGCCTGGCTGCGCGACCTCTCCAGCGTCGCGACCCGCGCCACCGCCGCACCGATCGCCGAGGCGATCATGCGCCACTGGCTCGCCGCGCACGAGACCAAGGTATCCAATCCCGCCTGGCGCGCCGACCTTTGGGGCCGCCGCCTGCTGTTCTGGACCGCGCACGCGCCGCTGATCCTGTCGAGCACCGACCTCGTCTATCGCTCCAAGGTGCTGCACGCACTCGCGCGCGGCGCCCGCCACCTCGACAACACCGCTGCCAAGGTCGCAGCCGGCGTGCCGCGCGTCGCCGCCTGGTGCGGCGTGGTCGCCGCCGGCCTGATGATCCCGGGCGGTGATCCGCGCCGCGTGTTCGGAGAGGCCGGGCTCGCCCGCGCGCTCGCGGCGGCGGTGTTCGAGGACGGCGGCTCGCTCGGCCGCTCGCCCGCCGACCAGCTCGACCTGATCCAGCTGCTCACCATGCTGCGCGAAACCTATGCCGCGCGGCGCATGGAGGCACCCGACGTGCTGGGAGACACCCTCACCCGGCTGGTGTCGGCGCTGCTGGGCGTCTGCCACTCCGATGGCGGTCTCGGCAGCTGGCAGGGATCGGCCCCGATCTCGGGCGAGCGCATCGAGCAGATCGTCGAGGCGACCGGCGTGCGCACGCGGCCGCTGCGCCAGGCCCGCGACTGGGGATACCAGCGGCTCTCCGCAGGCAAGACCGTGGTGGTGCTCGATGCCGCGCCGCCCCCTGCAAACCGGCAGGCAACCGGCGGCTGCGCCTCCACCCTGGCTTTCGAACTGTCGGACGCCGGCCAGCGCATCGTCGTCAACTGCGGCGGCGCCAATGGCGCGCTGCTGACGCTGCCGCCGACGCTCGCGCCGGCCCTGCGCACCACCGCCGCGCACTCGACGCTGGTGCTCGGCGACTCCAACTCCACCGCCATCCACGCCGATGGCGCCCTCGGGCGCGGCGTGGGCGAGGTCGAGCTCAGCCGCCAGGAAACCGACGAACTCAGCCGTGTCGAGGCGAGCCACGACGGCTATGTCCGCCGCCTGGGCCTGATCCACCGCCGCCTCATCACCCTCTCCACCGACGGCCGCGATCTGGTGGGCGAGGATACGCTGCTCCCCGCCTCCACGCGCGGCGGCAGCAGCGGCAAGCAGGGCGATGTGGGCTTCACCGTCCGCTTCCACCTCGGGCTCGGCGTAGAGGTCGCGACTACCGCCGACGGCCTTGCCGCCTTTCTCCGCCTGCCCGACGGTCGCTCAGTGTGGCAGTTCCGCTGCCGCGGCGCCGCGCTCGCCGTCGAGGACAGCCTGTGGATCGATGGCGAGGGTGTTCCGCATGGCACGCAGCAGCTGGTGCTGACGGGCATCGCGCCCCCCGGCGGCGCCGGCATCGGCTGGCGCTTCCACCGCGCACGATAGGCCGAGCACCGCTCAGCCCTTGCCTCCCCCGCGAATCGGAGCAAAGGAGCCGGCCATGAACGTCACCGTCACGCGCGCGCTGCTCTCGGTCTCCGACAAGAGCGGCATCCTCGACCTCGCCCGGGCGCTCGACCGCCATGGCGTGGAACTGGTCTCCACCGGCGGCACCGCCAAGGCGATCCGCGAGGCGGGGCTTCCCGTCCGCGACATCTCCGACCTCACGGGCTTCCCGGAGATGATGGACGGCCGGGTGAAGACGCTGCACCCGGTGGTGCACGGCGGACTGCTCGCGGTGCGCGACAATCCCGAGCATGTCGCCTCCATGACCGAGCACGGCATCGGCTCGATCGACCTGGTGGTGGTCAACCTCTATCCCTTCGCGCAGACGGTGGCCAAGGGCGCCGACCGCGACGAGATCATCGAGAACATCGACATCGGCGGCCCCTCGATGGTGCGCTCGGCCGCGAAGAACCATTCCCACGTCGCGATCGTCACCGATCCCGCCGACTATGCGGCACTGGTCGAGGAACTCGACGCCAACGCCGGCGCGACCAGCCTCGACACCCGCCGCCGCTTCGCCGCCAAGGCCTATGCCGCCACCGCCGCCTATGACTCGGCGATCGCCGGCTGGTTCGCGAGCGTCGACCAGGGCGAGACGCTGCCCCAGACGCTGCCGCTCGCCTTCACCCGCGCCGACACGCTGCGCTATGGCGAGAACCCGCACCAGACCGCGGCGCTCTACCTGCCCAACACCGGCGCGACCCGCGGCATCGCCCAGGGCCAGCAGCTCCAGGGCAAGGAGCTCAGCTACAACAACTACAACGACGCCGACGCCGCGCTTGAGCTCGTCTCCGAGTTCCGCGACGGCCCGCCGACCGTCGTCATCGTCAAGCACGCCAACCCCTGCGGCGTCGCCACCGGCGACACCCTGCTGGAGGCCTATCAGGCGGCCCTCGCCTGCGACAGCGTGTCGGCGTTCGGCGGCATCATCGCACTTAACCGCCCGCTGGACGGCGAGACGGCGCGCGCGATCAGCGGCATCTTCACCGAAGTGGTGTGCGCGCCCGACGCCGACGAGGAAGCGCGCGCGATCTTCGCCGCCAAAAAGAACCTGCGCCTCATCGTCACGGGCGAGCTGCCCGATCCGGCGCGCGGCGGCCTTGCGATCAAGTCGATCGCCGGCGGCCTCCTGGTCCAATCGCGCGACAACGGCCTGCTGGCGCCGGAAGAGCTCAAGGTCGTCACCAAGCGCGCACCGACCGAGCAGGAGCTCGCCGACTGCCGCTTCGCCTGGACCGTCGCCAAGCACGTCAAGTCGAACGCGATCGTCTATGCCAAGGACGGCAGCACCGCAGGCGTCGGCGCCGGGCAGATGAATCGCCTGGAATCCGCGCGCATCGCCGCGTGGAAGGCCAAGGATGCCGCCGACAAGGCCGGCTGGGCAGAGCCGCGCACGATCGGCTCTGCGGTCGCCTCCGACGCCTTCTTCCCCTTCGCCGACGGGCTGATGGCCGCGGTCGAGGCGGGCGCCACTGCGGTGATCCAGCCGGGCGGCTCGATCCGCGACGCAGAGGTGATCGCCGCCGCCGACGAGGCGGGCCTCGCGATGGTCTTCACCGGCATGCGCCACTTCCGCCACTGAGGCGCTGCACCACCAGCGAAACGAAAGGGGCGCCCGCGAGCGCCCCTTTTTTTTGTGTCCATCACCCCGAAAGCTTCCCGCGCCATCCGCGGAAGGACCGCGGGACAGACGCGCCTAGCTCTTGTGCTTCTCGGTCGGGATGGTCGCCGTCATCGGCGCCTTGTGGAACAGCGCGCGATCGGCGGGGCCGAACGCCCAGCGCCACAGCACGAAGCCGTAGGTGAGCAGGATCGCCGGGATGCCGAACAGCATCTCCGCCCACTCCAGACGCGGCGGCAGCAGCATGATGACCGAGCCCACCGCGCATGCCGCGGCGATCGCCAGCACGAACGGCCGGCGGATCTCCGCCACCCGATAGCCGAGGATGCGCGCCAGCAGCCGCGACTTCAGCCACGAGCCGCAGGCGAGCGACACCGCGAGCGCCACCGCCGGCCCCGCCGCTTGCCACGGCTGCGGAAAGCCCAGCCAGCGCATCAGCAGCACCAGCGCGAAGCTCAGCAACACCTGGAAGGTCAGGAGGCCGATCGAGAGCATCAGGTTGCGGTGGCGCGCCACGTATACGAGCGCCGCTTCGGATACCGCGCCGGTCGCGGCGAGCACCTCCGCCACCAGCAGGAAGGACAGCGCCCCCGCACCGCTCACGAACTGCGGCCCGACGATGCCCATCACGCCTTCGGCGGGGATCGATCCCGCGAGCGCCAGCGCCGCCTGTGCGGCCATGATCCAGAAGCCGACCTGCAGCACCTGGCGCGCGACCGCGGCCTTGTCGCCCTCGGCCAAGCTCTTGGTGATGACCGGCCCGAGCACCGGATCGAAGCTGGTCTTGAGCTTCTGCGGCAGCGAGGAGACCTGCTGCGCCATGTAATAGATGCCGACGATCGCCGGGGGGAATAGCACGCCCAGGATGAAGCGGTCGACATTGCGCGACCCCCATTCGAGCGCATCGGCGCCGGCCAGCGGCATGTTGCGCCGCGCGAGCGCCAGCATCGGCCGCAACTGGGGCGTCCAGCCCTTGGGAAGGCCATAGCTGCGAATGAAAGGCACGAGCGAGGCCACCAGCGCCGCGGCCATCGACAGCACATAGGACAGGATCAGCCCGTCGCGCGTGGAGACATAGGACAGCGCCCATGCCGCGATGGAGATCGTCCAGGGCTCCACCACCGCCCGCGCCGTCACCGCCGCCTTGACGTTCAGCCGATAGGCAAGCGCCGCCAGGCTCACGTCGGACCAGGCGATGGCGAACACGATCAGCGGCAGCAGCCGTTCGAATCCCAGGATCTGGCTGTTGGGATACATAATCTGCGGAAAGACGAAGAGCACCGCGCTCGCCGCCACCGAGACCACGAACGCGACGACCATCGCATCCCACACGACATGCACGTGCGGCCGATCGGTGGAGGACAGCGCCTGGGCCAGCCCGCGCTTAAGGCCCAGCGTCGCCAGCAGCGCCGCCAATTCCACGACCAGCACGGCGAGCGCAAAGCGCCCCACCGTCTCCGGGCCATAGACGCGGCCGGCGATGAACAGGAACGGCAAGCGCGCGAGCAGGCGCAGGACGAAGCCGAACACATTGGTCCGGCCGCCCTTGGCGAGTGCCGCGATGTCATCGTCGGGGGAGGAAGTCGTAAGGCCGTCTGCGCGGTTCATCCGCGCCCCATAAGCAAGCCGGGCTGCACGCATAAGCCCTTGATGCAAAATGCGCGCACGCTGCGGCTTTCGGGTGACGGTAGGCTCGGGCGGTGCGCGCCGCCACCCGCCGCCCTGCCGTCATCTGCGGCAGGACGGCAGCCCCGGATCAGTGCGCCGCGCCCCAGCTTGGGCCGACGCCGATCTCGACCGCGAGCGGCACGGTGAGGATGACCGCCGGCTCGGCGGCCGTGGCCATGACGCGCTCGATCACGGCGCGCGCCGCCTCCGCATCGGCCTCGGGCAGTTCGAACACCAGTTCGTCGTGCACCTGCATCAGCATGCGCACGTTCGGCAGCCCCGCCTCGGCGAGCGCCGGCTCCATCCGTGCCATCGCCCGCTTGATGATGTCGGCGCTCGTCCCCTGGATCGGCGCGTTGATCGCCGCCCGCTCCGAACCCGCACGCTCGGCCTGATTCTTGGACTTGATGCGCGGGAAATGCGTCTTGCGCCCGAACAGCGTGGTCGTGAAGCCGCGTTCCTTCACGCCCTCCAGCGTCTCGGCGATGTAGCGGTTGATGCCGGGGAAGCGCTCGAAATAGCGGTCGATCATCGACTGCGCCTCGTCTGCCGACACGTCCAACCGGCCGGCCAGGCCCCAGCGCGAGATGCCGTAGAGGATCGCGAAGTTGATCGTCTTGGCGCGCGCGCGGGTGTCGCGGTTGACCTCGCCGAACAGCTCGGTCGCGGTCAGCGAGTGGATGTCGTCGCCGCGTTCGAACGCCTCCCGCAGCTGCGGCACGTCGGCGATGTGCGCCGCCAGCCGCAGCTCGATCTGCGAATAGTCGGCCGCCAGGATGACGTTGCCCGGCTCCGCCACGAATGCGTCGCGGATCTGGCGTCCGGTTTCGGTGCGGATCGGGATGTTCTGGAGGTTCGGGTCGGTCGAGGACAGCCGCCCCGTCTGCGCGCCCGTCAGCGAGTAGCTGGTATGGACCCGCCCGGTCGCGGGGTTGATCTGCGCCTGCAACGCATCGGTATAGGTGTTCTTGAGCTTGGTCAGCTGCCGCCACTCGAGCACCTTGCCCGCGATCTTGGCGCCCTGCGGCTGGTCCTTGTCGGCGGCCAGCCGCTCCATCTCGTTGACGTCGGTCGAATAGACCCCCGACTTGCCCTTGCGCCCGCCCTTCAGGCCAAGGCGGTCGAACAGCACGTCGCCCAGCTGCTTGGGGCTGCCAATGGTGAACGGACCGCCGGCCAGCGCGTGGATCTGGGTCTCCAGCCCCGCGATCTGGCTGGAGAACTCCTCCGACAGCTTGGCCAGCGCCCCCGCGTCGACCTTGACCCCGCGACACTCCATGTCGGCCAGCACCTGAACCAGCGGCCGGTCGACCATCTCGTACACGCGCGTCGCCGACTCATACGGCAGCCGCGGCTTGAACCGCCGCCACAGCCTAAGCGTCACGTCGGCGTCCTCGGCCGCGTAGCGCGTGGCGGACTTGAGGTCGATCTCGTGGAAGCCGCGCTGATTCTTGCCGGTACCGACCACCTCCTTGTACGCGATGCAGCTGTGCGACAGATGGGTCGCCGCCAGCTCGTCCATGCCATGGCCATGCCGCCCGGCGTCCAGGTCGAAGCTCATGACGATGGTGTCATCGTACGGCGCGACGCGGATGCCGCCCTCGCCGCAGCGGGCGAGCACGATCATGTCGTACTTGAGGTTGTGGCCGATCTTGAGGACGGTCGGATCCTCCAGCAGCGGCTTGAGCCTGGCGAGCGTCACCGCGCGGTCGAGCTGCTCGGGCACCTCGGCCAGCAGATCCTGTCCGCCGTGGCCGAGCGGAATGTAGCACGCGAGGTTGGGGTGCAGCGCCAGGCTGATCCCCACCAGCTCCGCGCGGGTCGCGTCCAGCCCGGTCGTCTCGGTGTCGATCGCGACCCAGCCCTGGTGGCGCGCCACCTGGATCCAGCGGTCGAGCGCGTCCTCGTCCACCACCGTCTCGTACGCGTCGTGATCGCACGGCGCGTCCGCATCGTCGTCGACCGGCGCGACCGGTGCTTCCGCGGGCGGATCGGCTACCGCCGACAGGCGGTTGAGCAGCGTGCGGAAGCCGTGATGCTCCAAAAACGCGCGCAGCGGCGCGTCCGGGATGCCCTGCAGCTCCAGCCCGTCGAGCGGCTCCGGCAGCGGCACGTCGCAGGCGAGCGTCACCAGCTTGCGCGACAGGCGCGCCGCCTCGGCATGCTCGACCAGATTGTCGCGCATCTTCGACTTCTTCATCGAATCGGTCGCCGCGAGCACCGATTCGACGTCGCCATATTCGGTGATGAGCTCGGCCGCGCGCTTGGGGCCGATGCCCGGCACGCCAGGCACGTTGTCGACACTGTCACCCATCAGGGCCAGCACCTCGCCCAGCTGGGAAGGCGGCACGCCGAACTTCTCCACCACATGGCTGGCATCCAGGCGGCGGTTGTTCATGGTGTCGAGCATGTCGAGACCCGGCTCGATCAGCTGCATCAGGTCCTTGTCGGAACTGACGATCGTCACCTGCCACCCTTGCGCCAGCGCCGCCTTGGCATAGCTGGCGATCAGGTCGTCGGCTTCCCAGCCCTCTTCCTCGATGCACGGCAGCGAAAAGGCGCGCGTCGCGTCGCGGATCATCGGGAACTGCGGCTTCAGGTCCTCCGGCGGCGGCGGCCGGTGGGCCTTGTACTGGTCGTACATTTCATTGCGGAAGGTGCTCGACGACTTGTCGAGGATCACCGCCATGTGGGTCGGCCCCTCCGCCTTGTGGAGCTCGTCCGCCAGCTTCCACAGCATGGTGGTATAGCCATAGACGGCCCCTACCGGCTCGCCATGCTTGTTGGTGAGCGGCGGCAGCCGGTGATAGGCGCGGAAGATGTAGCCGGAGCCGTCGACGAGGTAGAGATGGGGCATGGCCGCCGAGATAGCAGCGCGGCCGGCCGGTTACGAGGGGGGCATGGCGGCCGGCGGGGCGCACCCCGGGCACGGCACGTCGCGCGCGATCAGCTGCGGTTGGCGACCAGTGCGTGAACGACCTGCTGGATCAGCTGCTGGCGGTCCCGCATCGGCGCCCGCGTGTCGCCGATCAGTACTGCCACCGCATAGCTGCGGCCGTCGGGTGCCGTCAGGATGCCGACGTCGTTGAAGCCGGCGTTGCGCGACATCAGGTCCTGGCCGGTGCCGGTCTTGTGCGCCAGCGTCCATCCGGGGGGCAGTGCCGCGTGCAGGCGCGCGCGCCCGGTCCGCGACGCCGCCATGGTGTCGAGCAGATAGCGGGTGGAGTTGGCCGAGAGCAGCTTACCCTGCTTCAGCCGCATCAGCGCCTCGGCGATCGCGGTCGCGCCGGCGCCGTCGGGCGGATTGGCGACATAGGCGTTGAAGGCGGCGATCCGGACGCTCTGCGGCAGGGCGCTGCGCGCCTGGTTAAAGCCGCCGCCGAGCGAATATTCCTGCCGCCAGGTGAGCCCGGCGGTCTTGCTCTGCAGCAGCCGCTCGCCCGGGCCGAAACGGATGTTCTGGATGCCGCGCCGCGCCAGGAACGCGCGCACCGCATTCGGCCCGCCGACATAGGTCAGCAGCCGGTCGTTGGCGGTGTTGTCGCTCATGGTGAGCGCGCGGCGCATCAACTCGCGGACGGTAGTGTGATAGCCGTCTCCCTTCACCAGCGACGCGATCGGCTGGTGGAACAGGGTCAGGTCCTCGCGCCGGACGACCACCGGGTCGTCGAGCGTCAGCTTGCCCTGGTCGAGCAGGTCGAGCGCGGTCATCGCGACCCACAGCTTGCTCACGCTCTGCTGCGGCATCGGCCGGTTGCCATTGTAGGCAACCGTCCAGCCCTGATCGATGCTGGTGACGGCGGCGGCCGCGGTGCCGTTGAAATTGGCGAGCAGCGTCGTGATTGCGCGCGTCAGGTCGGCCGGCGCCTGCGGAAGCGGCGGGGGCGGCGGCGGGACGGGCACTGCGACCCGGTAGCTGGAGGTGGCGGAGCCCGGTGGGGGCAGCAGCGATGCCGGCTGCTGGCGGGCTTCATGGACGGCACAGCCCATCAGCACGAACGGCGCCGATCCCAGCAGGATCAGGGCCCGTTGCGTAGCGGTGAACTGCTGTCCGGACGTCACGTTTCTCTGGGCCCCTCGCACCCTTCTACCATGCTGTCACAACGCACGGGGTCGCAAGCGCTGCCGTGGAAGCCTTGCGGCGAACGCCCCCCCAGCAGCGATGAATGGTGAAGATTTGCGAAAGGGCGCCGGATTCCAAGAGCTTCGTCGGCGCCGGGGTTCAGGGCACCAGCACCGTGTCGACGGCCTCGGGCAGCGTCTCGGGATAGTCGAGCGTATAGTGCAGCCCGCGGCTCTCCTTGCGATGGAGCGCACAGCGCACGATCAGTTCGGCCGACTGGAGCAGGTTGCGCAGTTCGATCAGGTCCGGCGTGACGCGGAAGTGGCCGTAATAGTCGTTCACTTCCTCGGTCAGCATCGCGATGCGGTGCTGCGCGCGCTCCAGCCGCTTGGTGGTCCGCACGATGCCGACATAGTTCCACATGAACCGGCGGATCTCGGTCCAGTTCTGCTTGATGACGACTTCCTCGTCCGAATCCGCGACCCGGCTTTCGTCCCAGGGGCGGATCGGCGGCGGCGGCGCGAGTTCTTCCCAATGGGTCGCGATATGCTGGGCCGCCGCCTCGCCGAACACGAAGCATTCGAGCAGCGAGTTCGACGCCAGCCGGTTGGCGCCGTGCAGCCCGCTCTCGGTGCATTCGCCCGCCGCATAGAGGCCCGGCAGGTCGGTGCGCCCGTCCAGGTCCACGACGATCCCGCCGCAGGTATAATGCTGCGCCGGCACCACAGGGATCGGCGCCTGTGTCATGTCGATGCCGAGGCCGAGCAGCTTGTCATGGATGTTCGGGAAGTGCCCGCGCACGAAGTCCGCCGGCATATGGCTGATGTCGAGGTGGACGTAGTCGAGGCCGAAGCGCTTGATCTCCGCATCGATCGCCCGCGCCACCACGTCGCGCGGGGCGAGTTCCGCGCGCGGATCGATGTCGGGCATGAAGCGGTGGCCGGTGCGCGGGTTGAGCAGCCGCCCGCCCTCGCCGCGCACGGCTTCCGTAATCAGGAAGTTCTTGACCTCCAGATTGTAGAGGCAGGTCGGGTGGAACTGCATCATCTCCATGTTGGAGACGCGGCATCCCGCGCGCCACGCCATGGCGATGCCGTCGCCGGTCGCCCCGCCGGGTGCGGTGGAGAAGAGATAGGTCCGCCCCGCGCCCCCGGTCGCCAGGATCGTCGCACGGGCGGTGAACAGCGCCACCCGTCCCGTGTTGCGGTCGAGCGCATAGGCGCCCCACACCCGGCCCGCGCCCGAATAGCGCAGCTCGTGGCGGCTCGTGGCGAGGTCGACGGCGACCATGTCGGGCACCAGCGTGATGTTGGGATGCGCCTGGGCGGCGGCGATCAGCGCCTCCTGCACCGCCCGGCCGGTGGCGTCGTCGACATGGACGATGCGGCGGTGCGAATGGCCGCCCTCGCGCGTCAGGTGCCAGCGTTCGTCGCCGTCGCCGCCGTTGAACGGCACGCCCAGCTCCGCCAGCCGCTCGATCGCCGCCGGCGCATGCTCAACCACGAACTCGACGGTGGCGCGGTCGTTGAGCCCCGCGCCCGCGACCATCGTGTCCTCGATGTGGTTCTCGAACGTGTCGCCCGGCTCCAGCACCGCGGCGATCCCGCCCTGCGCCCAGGCGGTCGAGCCTTCGTCCAGCCGCCCCTTGGCGAGCACCGTTACCTGGAACCGCTCCGCCAGGTTGAGCGCGGCGGTCAGCCCGGCCGCGCCCGAGCCGACGATCAGGACGTCGCTTTGGCGGGGATCGCTCACCCGTGGGCGCGCGTCAGGTTGAGGAACACGTCCTCCAGGTCGGCTTCCTTGGTGGAGACGTCGACGATGCCATAGCCGTCGCGCGTCACCGCGGCGAGCACCTCGCCGGCGTTCGCCACGTCCTTGCGATAGGTGATCGCCAGCACCCGCTCGCTCTTGCGCTCGACCTTGCTGAAGCAGCTCGCCTCCGGCAGCGCGGCGAGATCACGGTCGACCGTCACCTCGACCAGCTTTTCCTGCGCCATCCCCACCAGCGCGCGGGTCGGCTCATTGGCGATGAGGCGGCCGTGGTTGATGATCGCGATGCGATCGCACAGCTCCTCGGCCTCTTCGAGATAATGGGTGGTCAGCACCACCGTCACCCCAGCGTCGTTCAACTGCCGGACATAGGCCCACAGCTGCTGGCGAAGCTCGATGTCGACGCCCGCGGTCGGCTCGTCGAGCACCAGCACGGGCGGCGAGTGCACCATCGCCTTGGCGACCATCAGCCGCCGCTTCATGCCGCCCGAGAGGCTGCGGGCATAGGCGTCGGCCTTGTCCTCCAGATGCACCGCGCGCAGCAGCTCCATCGTCCGGCGCTTCGTCTTGGGAATGCCGTAGAGGCCCGCCTGGTTTTCCAGTGTTTCGGAGGGCGTGAAAAAGGGATCGAAGGTGATCTCCTGGTTCACGATGCCGATCGACGCCTTCGCGTTGCGCGGATGCCGATCGATGTCGAAGCCCCAGATCTCCGCCGTGCCGCTGGTCTTGCGCACCAGTCCCGCCAGCGTGTTGATCAGCGTCGACTTGCCCGCGCCATTCGGCCCCAGCAGCCCGAAGATCTCCCCGCGCGGCACGTCAAAGGTGACGCCGTCAAGTGCGCGCTTGCCGCCCGCATAGGTTTTGCAAAGCTCTCGGATGCTGATCGCGGCCTGGGTCATGGCGCAAGCGGATAGGCCTCGCGGCACGAATCGCCAATCCCCGCCGTTGCGAAACGCTGCGATCGGTCACGCTCCAGCATTGTCGAGCGCCGGGCGCCTTGCTATCGTCTCTTCCATGATTCCGCCGTCCGAAGTCCTCCGCGTCACCACCCCCCGCGTCGCTTGCGACGGTGCCGGGGAGATCGCCCCTGCGCTCGGCCACCCGCGCGTGTGGCTGCAGATCGACGAGCATGGCTATGTCGACTGCGGCTATTGCGACCGCCGCTTCGTGCTGATCGGCGGCCCCGCGGACGGCGTCGACCAGTCGACGCTCCCCGACATCGCGTCTGGCGCCAGCCTCTAGGTCTCCTATATCGGAGGACATGACCGCCTCCGATCCCCGCGCCTTCCTCTACCGCGACGGCTTCGACCCCGCCGCTGCCACCCGTCTCGCCGCGCGCACGCTCGCGCAGGCCGACGACGGGGAACTCTACCTGCAATATCGCCGGGCAGAGGCGTTCGGCTTCGACGACGGCCGGCTGAAGACCGCCAGCTACGACACCGCCTCCGGCTTCGGCCTGCGCGGCGTGTCGGGCGAAACCACCGCCTTCGCCCACGCCAACGAGATCAGCGAAGCCGCGATCCTGCGCGCAGGCGAGACCATGGCGCTGATCGATCCGAGCAAGGGCGCCAAGGCGCCGCCCCCGCGCGGCAACAACCGCCACCTCTATACCGCCGCCGATCCGCTCGATCTGGTGCCGTTCGCCGACAAGGTGAACCTGTGCCAGACGATCGACGCCGCCGCCCGCGCGCGCGATCCGCGGGTCGTGCAGGCCAGCGTCAGCCTCAGCGGCTCGTGGAGCGTGGTCGAGATCGTCCGCCCGGACGGCTTCGTCGCCACCGACGTGCGTCCGCTGGTACGCCTCAACGTCTCGCTGGTGGTCGAGCAGAACGGCCGGCGCGAGACCGGCAGCTTCGGCATCGGCGGCCGCTATCTCTACGACGACCTGTTCCTGCCGGAAACCTGGAACCGCGCGATCGACACCGCGCTCGCCCAGGCGCTCGTCAACCTGGACGCGGTCGACGCGCCCGCCGGCGAAATGACCGTGCTGCTCGGGCCGGGCTGGCCCGGCGTGCTGCTGCACGAGGCGATCGGCCACGGCCTGGAAGGCGACTTCAACCGCAAGGGCACGAGCGCCTTTTCGGGTCGCATCGGCGAGCGCGTCGCGGCACCCGGTGTGACCGTGGTCGACGACGGCTCGATCGCCGATCGTCGTGGCTCGCTGTCGATCGATGACGAGGGCACGCCGACCCAGGAGAACATCCTGATCGAGGACGGCATCCTCAAGGGCTATATCCACGATCGCCTCAACGCCCGGCTGATGGGCGTGGCGCCGACCGGCAACGGCCGCCGCGAAAGCTTCGCCCACGCCCCCATGCCCCGCATGACCAACACCTTCATGCGCGGCGGCAAGGATGATCCCGCCGAGCTGCTGTCGCGCGTCAAGAAGGGCATCTTCGCCAAGTCGTTCGGTGGCGGCCAGGTCGACATCGTCTCGGGCAAGTTCGTCTTTTCCTGCACCGAGGCCTACCGGATTGAGGACGGCAAGCTCGGTGCGCCGATCAAGGGCGCCACGCTGATCGGCGACGGCCCGACCGTGCTCACCAAGGTGACCGGCATCGGCAACGACTTCGCGCTCGACGAGGGCGTCGGCATGTGCGGCAAGGGCGGGCAGAGCGTGCCGGCCGGCGTCGGCCAGCCCACCCTGCTGGTCGAGGGGCTGACGGTCGGCGGCACCGCCGCCTGATGGCACCCGTCTGATGGCTCTTGTCGAACTCGGCCGCTTCGCCCGGATCGAGGCGCAGATCCTGGTTGGGCGGCTGGAGAGCGAGGGCATCCCCGCCGTCGCCTTCGATGGGGAGGCGAGCATCGCCGACGGCAGCTGGCTGCTGATCCCCACCCGCGTCATGGTCGACGACGAAGATCTCGCCGAAGCCCGCGCGATCGCCGAACGTCCGGAATGACGCGCCCCACCGCCTAATTTTCGAGCAGCTGCCTAAAGCTGCGTCGCACTTGCCTCGCATTTCAGCCCGGCGTGGGCCACATCCCGCCCGAGGCGTAATCCTGCTTCCCACCCCGTTTGTCTCGAGTAGGGATCGAGCTTGTCGAGAGCCCGGATCGAGAGAGCCACCGCAACCGCCTCTCGATACGCCGTCTCGACAAGCTCGACGGCACCTCGAGGCAAACGGGGAGGATTGAGATGTCGACCCGCTGCTGACCTCTCGCGTCCGCTCCCCAACCACAACTGGCACGCTGCTTGCTACGCCTCCCCTCGGGACCATAGCGAGGGGGCGCGATATGAAACTCGTCATCGCCATCATCAAGCCGTTCAAGCTCGATGACGTGCGGGAGGCGCTGACCGAAGTCGGAGTGGCGGGCATGACCGTCACCGAGGTCAAGGGCTTCGGCCGCCAAAAGGGCCAGACCGAAATCTACCGGGGCGCCGAGTACAGCACCAACATGGTGCCCAAGATCAAGATCGAGATCGTGTGCGCGTCCGACGTCGCGCCGCGGGTGGTGGAGGCCGTGCAGGCCTCGGCCAACACCGGCGCGATCGGGGACGGCAAGATCTTCGTGCTCGATGTCGGCCAGGCGGTCCGCATCCGCACCGGCGAGACCGACGAGACTGCGCTGTGATGAAGGGGGACATTATGAAGCTTCCGACTGGCCTGGCGATCGCCGCGGGCACGACTCTGTTTGCCGCGCTGCCCGCCTGGGCGCAGGACGCGGCCCTGCAGGCACCGGCAGCCGCCGCGCCTGCCGCCACCGTCGACAAGGGCGACACCGCCTGGATGATGATCTCGACCGTGCTGGTGCTGGCGATGATCCTGCCCGGCCTCGCGCTGTTCTACGGCGGCCTTGCCCGCGCCAAGAACATGCTGTCGGTGATGACGCAGATCGGCGCCGTCGCCTGCCTGGCGATGCTGATCTGGGTGATCTACGGCTACAGCCTCGCCTTCGGGCCGGAGAGCGCGCTGCCGAGCAAGTTCATCGCCGGCTTCGGCAAGGCGTTCCTGGCCGGGGTCACGCCCGCGTCGCAGGCGGCGACCTTCACGGCCGGCGTCGAGATCCCCGAATATGTGTTCATCTGCTTCCAGATGACCTTTGCCGCGATCACCATCGCGCTGGTGCTGGGATCGGTGGTCGAGCGGATCAAGTTCTCCGCCGTCATGCTGTTCGCGCTGGTATGGCTCACCATCGTCTATCTGCCGATCGCGCACATGGTGTGGGCGGCAGGCGGCTGGTTCTTCGACATGGGCGCGCTGGACTTCGCCGGCGGCACCGTGGTGCACATCAACGCCGGCGTCTCGGCGCTGGTGCTGGCGATGCTGCTCGGCAAGCGCATCGGCTATCCGACCGAGCGCATGGCTCCGCACAGCCTGACGCTGACGATGGTCGGCACCGGCCTCCTCTGGGTGGGCTGGTTCGGCTTCAACGCCGGCTCGGCGCTGGAGGCAAACGGCTCGGCGGCCCTCGCGATGATCAACACCTTCGTCGCCACCGCCTCGGCCGGGCTGTTCTGGATGCTGGCGGAGCGCTTCTCGGGCCACAAGGGATCGGCGCTGGGCTTCTGCTCGGGCATCATCGCCGGCCTGGTCGCGGTGACGCCTGCGGCGGGCAACTCGGGTCCGTTCGGCGCCATCGTGCTGGGCGCGGTCGCCTCGATCGTCTGCTACTTCGCGGTGACCTTCCTCAAGCCCAAGCTCGGCTACGACGACTCGCTGGACGCCTTCGGCATCCACGGGGTGGGCGGCATGGTCGGCGCGATCGGCACTGCCATCGTCTACGCCCCGTCGCTCGGCGGCCCGGGTGCTGCCGACTATGACATGGGCGCCAAGCTCGGCGTGCAGCTGCTCGCGGTGGTCGTCACCATCGCCTGGGCCGCGATCGGCACCACCATCGCCTTCTTCATCGCCAAGGCAGTGACCGGCGGCCGCGTCAGCCCCGAAGTCGAGATCGAGGGCCTCGACCTCGGCGAGCATGGCGAGCGCGCCTACAACTACTGAGATCGGCGGCGGGCACGGGCCCGCCGCCCCCGACGTTCCTCCTGCGGACGACCTCGGGCCGGTACGGAAACGTACCGGCCCTTTTTTGCGCGCGGTGGGCCAGGGAGAACGCGTGCTCCTGCGCAGGCAGGAGCCCAGGGTCACGGGCGCTGTCCCTCCTGGCTCTAGGCTCCTGCCTGCGCAGGAGCACATGCCGCAGGAGCTGCGGGAGGATGCACCCCTCCTCCGCGCAAAAAGAAAGGGCGGCCCCAGCGGAGCCGCCCTTCTTCAGGCCTTCGGCGTGGAGGGATCAGCCCTCGTAGTCGCCGCCGACGTTCTGGTTGCGCGGCGGAGCAGCCGCGGTGAGGCGCAGCGCCTCGGCCGATGCCGACAGCGAACCAATCTCGTCGGGTGCTTCCTCGTCGTCGATCTGCACCTTCTGCATGCTGGTGATGACCGCTTCCTTGAGGTGGTCGGGCCGAACCGTCTCCTCGGCGATCTCGCGCAGCGCGACCACCGGGTTCTTGTCGCGGTCGCGATCGAGCGTCAGCTCGGCACCGCCGGAAATCTGGCGCGCACGCTGGGCTGCCATCAGCACCAGGTCGAACCGGTTGGGGATCTTGTCGACGCAATCCTCGACGGTGACGCGCGCCATGGTCGCTTCCTCAAATAATGCACGGAGCAGGAAAGGCGTGGCGCCTATCCCAAACCCGCGCAATTGTCAATTTTTTCAGGCGCTCCGCCGGGGGAGCGCCCCCCGGCGGACCCGCCCCTACTCCACCGCCCCGACATTGTCGTCGCTGTTGCGGTCGATGTACTTGTTGTACGGGTCGACCCCGGCGAACGCCGGCCGTTTCGCCGTCACCAGCCGCAGCTGCTGCACCCCGCTGCGGACCGGCCGCCGCTCCATCACCAGCACGTCGCCGCGATCAAATGATCCCAGCCCCGGGCGCGCGGTGAATAGCCCCACGTCGATCTGGTCGTCCAGCGCCGCCTGCGTCTCCTTGCCGCGCCCGTCGGCATAGGCCTTGCCGCCCTCGATCGTCAGCACCGTCTCATACCGGCCATCGGGCAGCTTGCGGGTCTTCGCCCCCTTGAGCTTGAGGTCATAGAGGGTGATGCGGTCGAACAGGTCGTCCACCAGCTGCCGCTCGCTCGCATTGCGCGCCAGCCCACGGAAGCCGTCGACCAGCTCCATCGAATTGGCATAGGGTGCACCCTTGAACCGGTGGCGGTCGAGCAGCGTGCGCAGCATCGCGTTCACCCGCTCCTCGCCCAGCCGGTCCTGCAGCAGGTAGAGCACCACCGCGCCCTTGCGGTAATGGATGTACCCCTGGTTCTCGACCCGATCGAGCGGCAGTTCCTCGACCGCCTCGCTGCCGCGCGAGCGCAGATAATTGTCGAGCTCGTACTTCAGGAAGCGGCGGATCTTATCCTCGCCGTACAGGTGCTTCATCACCATCAGCGCCGAATATTGCGCCATGGTCTCCACCAGCACGGTGCCGCCCTGCTGGTCCGCGCTGATCAGCTGGTGCGCCCAATATTGGTGGCCCAGCTCGTGCGCGGTGACATAGGTGACATAGTCGATCTCGTCCGGATCGCGGGTATCGGCGATGAAGCCGATCTTCTCCGAATAGGGCACGGTGCCCGCGAACGCCTGGGCGAAGCTGTCATAGCCCGGGAACTCGATGATGCGGGCATAGGTGAACTGATAGGGCCCGAACGCCTTGTCGTAATAGCCGAGCGACAGCTTCATCGCCTGGAGCATCCGGTCGACGTTGAAGCCGTGGTTCGGCTGGTAATAGACCTCCAGCTGCACCGGCCCCTGCCGGTCCCGCCGCACCGCGTAGTCGGCGGACTGGACCGAGAAGAAGGCCAGGATCGGCGCCGTCGAGACGAAATGCGCGGTGCGCCGCCCGCCCTGGGTCGTGTCCGAAACCCGCCGGCCGGGCGCGATCGGCACCTGGGGCGCATCGGTGGTGACGGTGATGTCCGAATTCACCCAATCGGCATTGGCCAGATAGTTGCGCTGGCGAGCCGACACGTCCTCCAGCTTGGCCATGCGCAGCTCCGACGGCAGGCCGTAGCGGCGGCGGGTCACCCGATCGGTCAACAGCCCTGCACGGTTCATCCCCAGCTGCGGCGCGAAGTCGAAGTTGTTGAGGAAGCTGCCATTGGCCACCAGCCGCGTATCCTCGCCGGTGGCGCGGAAGCCCCGCTGCGACCGCACGGTCCGGAACTGCAGCGTGCCGGTGGCGCCCGGGGCGAGCGGGCGGTCGAAGTGGTAGAGCCGGTACTGCAACTCCGCGTCGTTGCTGGCGAGTTGGGCGCCTGGAACCGTTACTGAGGCAAGCTTGGTGTCGGCGTCGGGCAGCCGCACGTGCAGCGTATCCAGCGGGAGGCCGGTGTCGTTGACGAAGCGATAGACGCCGTCGACCGTCATCCGCCGCTCGGACGGGTGCAGGTCGATCGCCAGCCGAACGTCGGTGAGCGACGGCTGCAATATCGTCTCGTAGTGCAGGTACTTCTTTTCATACTCCGCCATCCGCTGCTCGTTGGCATCGCGGGTGCGGTATGGGTTGAGGACGTTGGTGTTGTAGAAGATGAAAGCGCCGACCCCCACGAACGCCACCAGCGCGACGCCGATGATGACCCCCGGCACGCCGCGCAGGCGCGCAGGCACTCGCCGCAACCGCGGCAGCAGCCGGGTCTCGGTCCCGCGCCGCCACAGCAGGTGGGCGAGCGTCGCGAGGATCACCGCCGCGGCTCCCCAATAGAGGCGCACCCACCAGGCGGCGGCACCGCCGACCTGGTCGCCGTTCATGTCGGACAGCTGCGGCGTCGGCCCGCCGCCGTAGAGGTAGAGCGGATGCTCGAACCCCAGGTTACTGAGCGTCAGCGTGGCCACGATGTAGACGACCATGATCGCCCAGCCGACGTATTTGTTCGGGCTGAGCGCCTGGACGAACACCGACAGGATCGCCAGCAGCACCATGTCCACCGTCTGCGGCAGCAGGTACCAGCGCCAATACTCGCCGAGCGACACCTCGCCGCCGCCGCGGATCAGCTGCACCAGGATCGCCGCCACCGCCGCCGCCAGCAGGGTGGTGAACAGCACCCCCGTCACCGCCAGCGCCTTGGGCACCATGTAAGCCCAGTTGGGCAGCGGGGTCGCGTCGATGATCTCGTGGATCTTGCGGTCGCGGTCGCGCCAGACCAGCTCACCGGCATAATAGATGGCGATGATGATCGGGATCAGCCCGAAGCCGCCGGTCAGCGTCTCGATCAGCGCGAAGGTGAGCGGTCGCGCCGGCGTGCCGTAGATCTCGCCCGCGAACAGCAGCGCGCCGACCGTGTTGAACAGGCCGACGACCAGCAGCACCAGGAATGCGGGGCTGCGGAACACCTGCGCCATCTCGAAGCGACAACGGGTGAGGAGGCGCGCCCAGGTCGCCCCGTCCGGCTGGGGCGCGGGCAGCCGATCGACCAGCCGCGGCGCAGTCTGGCCCAGCTTCGCCTCGCGGCGTGCCTGCTTGCGCAGGCGGCGCTTGGAGATGCCGCGCTCGGCAAAGCGGAACCGCCCCACGGCGAAGCCCAGCGCCGCCAGCGCGACGCCGATCCAGATCAGCCGGTTGGCAAGCAGCGCACCGTCCAGCGGCGGCAGGATCGCGTTGCGCTCCGCCGCGGTAAAATAGCGGGTCGCGTTGCTGATCGCAGCGACCCCGAAGGGTTCGACATAGGCCGCGACCTGCCGCCACTCGGGCTGCTGCCCGATCATGGTGCTCATCACGGCATAGAGCACCAGGAAGACGATCACGCCGACATAGCTGCCCATCATCGATCGCGTGACCGTCGCCACCGCAAAGAAGATCGCCGCGGTCAGGAACAGGTTCGGCAGCGCCACCACCAGATAGGCCCAGGCGAAGGCGGCGGGGATCGTCGGCCCCAGTCGCTCCGGATCGATCCAGGGCATCAGCGATCCGACCCAGATCGCGAGCGGGATCGCCAGGAACGCCACCGCCGCGGCCAGGAAGGCGCCGGTGAAGCGCCCCAACAGATACTGGAAGCGCGTGACGCGCGTCGTGCGCACCATCGGGCCGAAGCCCGACTCATCGTCGCGCACCACCACGTTCGCGACGAACGCGGTCGTCACGAACATGAAGAACAGCGAAAAGATCGCGTGGACCTGGACGATGGCAAAGGGGCTGTTGGCGTGGACGTTGCCGCCCGCGCCGATCTGGATGTTCTCGCTCGCAACCGACCCGAAGGTCAGCAGAAAGAAGAGTGCCGCGACGACCCAGAACACCGGGCTGCCGAACTGGTAGCGGAGTTCGAACCCCGCGATCTTCCGAAACATGGGCGCCCTCCCCTCAGGCCGCGACAGCGGCGGCGGTGTCGATGGGGCGGCGGGTGCGGGCCAGGGTCGCGAAATACACGTCCTCCAGCCCGCCGCGCACCGGCTCGAAGCCGTTGCCGGGATCGACCTCGGACAGGATGTGGACGATGGTCCGCCCGGCGAACAGGCGGGTGGAGATCAGCTCGTAGCGCTCCCGCACCTCGGTCAACTCATCGCGCCGGATCGCCTTGGCCCAGACGGTGCCGCGCGCCTGCTCGATCAGTTCCAGGGGCGCCCCCTCCAACCGGATCTTGCCAGCCGCCAGCACCGCCATGCGCGGGCAGAGATCCGCCACGTCCTCGACGATGTGGGTGGAGAGGATCACGACCACATTCTCGCCGATCTCGGCAAGCAGGTTGAGGAAGCGGTTGCGCTCTTCCGGGTCGAGACCGGCGGTCGGCTCGTCGACGATGATGAGGCGGGGGTTGCCGATCAGCGCCTGGGCGATGCCGAAGCGCTGGCGCATGCCGCCCGAAAAGCCGGCGATCGCCTTCTTGCGGACGTTCCACAGGTTGACCTGGTTGAGCAGCGTCTCGACCGTCGCCTTCCGGTCCGCGGCCGAGGCGATGCCCTTCAGCACCGCCATGTGATCGAGCATGTCGTAGGCGGAGACGCGCGGATAGACGCCGAAGTCCTGCGGCAGATAGCCCAGCGTCTCGCGCAGCCGCTCCGGCTCCGCGATCACGTCGATGTCGCCAAAGGTGATGCTGCCGCTGGTCGGCGTCTGGAGCGTCGCGACGGTCCGCATCAGCGTCGACTTGCCCGCCCCATTCGGCCCCAGCAGCCCGAACATGCCCGTCGGTACCGACAAGGTCACGTCATCCAGCGCGCGCGTCCCGTTGCCATAGACGTGGCTGACGTTGCGTAGCTCCAGCATTCTCAATTCCCCTCACCCCGAGGAGAGGATGCTAGCGCGGTGTCCTATTACACTAAAGCAGTTTTTTGGGCAGCCGTGTCAGGCGAAGACGGACTTCGGGATATGCGTGATCCGACACGCCAGATCCGCCTCGCCCGACGCGACCACATAAACGTCGCCATGTTCGGCGATGCCGGTCGTGAACACCACGTCGCGCACGTACATCTGGTCCTCCAGCGGCCGGGTTAGCTCCGGATTGGCCTCCAGCAGCGGCGGGTGCTGGGTGGCGACGGTGCGGCTCGGGTCGTCCGCGGCCAGGATCGTCCAATAGGTGCGATAGATGCCGACGATCTCGTGCGGCTCCACCCCGTGCCACAGGCTCAGCCAGCCGCGCTCGGTGCGGATCGGCGGGGTGCCGCCGCCCATGCGCGCGGTGGCGACGGTCGCGGCATGCGGGCGGATTCCCGGTTTTCGGCACGGCTTCCAGTGCAGCAGGTCGGGCGAGGTGGCGAGATTGATCGACGGCCCCGCCCGCCACTCGCTGTCCGGCGGATAGGCGAAATACAGGTCGCCCAGCGGCCGGGTCTGCGCCCAGTAGCGCCCGTCGACCTGGCCCTCGAAGATCAGCATGTCCTTGTTCTGGTGGTCGAGCACCATGTCCTCGAACCGCCAATCGAGCCCATTGTCCGAGCTGTAGAGCGTGGTCGAATGCCGCTCCGGGCTCACCGAGCAGGTGGTCATCCAGTAGCGACCATCGACGCGGCTGATCCGCGCATCCTCGACGCCATAGCATTGCCAGCTGCCCTGCGGCGCCACCGCGCGATCATAGTGCACGGCGACCACCTCCAGCCCGTCGGGCGAGAGCTCGACCGGCAGCAGCCACGACAGCGAGGTCAGCGCCATCACCCGCCACTTGTTGCCCTGGAGCAGGAACTTGCGCGGATCGGCGGTGTCGGCATGCTCGAGCGGCCAGCCGTCGAGCACATAGCGGCCGGCGCTCCCCTCCTCGCCTTCCCAGCGGATCGCATGGACGCGGCCGTCGCGGATCGGCTTGCGCAGCGCCTCGGCCACCCGCACCATCATCAGCAGGTTGCCGCCCGGCAACCGGGTCAGGCCCGGATTGAACGCCCCCAGCACGTAGGTTTCGGCATCGAGATGCCCCGCGAGCGGCGACCGTGAAAGGTCCACGTCGTCGGGGGTGAAGACCAGCCGGTCGACGTCGAAGTTCATTCGGCTGCCTGCGCGCGCGGCGTGATCACCACCTGCTGCACCACGGTGCGGCGCGGCTGGGTGAGCATATAGTGGACGCCCACCGCGATGTCCTCGGCGCGCAGCATGGTCTCCTCGCGGATCTGCTCGCGCTGCTTTTCCACCGGCACGTCGGGCAGTTGCATGTCGGACCCGGTCTTGCCCGGCTCCACCAGCCCGACCCGGATCCCCTTCGGTCCCAGCTCGCGCCGCAGCGCCTCGGAAAAGCCGGCGATGCCCGCCTTGATCCCGGCGTAGATGGTCGAGCCCGGGCCGAGCACATGCGCGCTCATCGACCCTACCAGTACCAGGTCGCCCTCGCCTTCCAGCAGATCGGCCGCGGCGTGCGAGCCCAGCAGATAGGCGGTGAAGTTGAGCGCGATCGCGTGCCGCAGCTCCGCCTCGCTGGTCTCGGATATGCCGGACGCGGCGACGGCGGCGTTCAGCACCACGGCGTCCAGCCCACCCAGCCGCTCGCGCGCGATCTCCAGGAAGCCGCGGGCATGGTCCGGCTCCGCCAGGTCGAGCACCGCGCCGTCGCCCTCGCCCACCTCGCGGATGCGGGCGAGCGCATCGGCCAGATGGTCCGAATCATGCCCGCACACGAACACCTGCGCGCCTTCCGAGGCGAGCAGCACCGCGATCGCACGGCCGATGCCGGTGGTGCCGCCGGTGATCGCCACCCGCCTGCCGGCAAGCGATAGGACCTCGGTGTGGGCGTCTCGAATGTCGGTCATGCGGGGCTCCTTGGCGCGTTGCCCGCAAACAAAGGCTCGCGCCGCGCGAAGTTCCCGCGGCCGCGTCAGCCGGTCCGGCGCACCGTCTCCGGATCGCGCTGGCCCGAGAAGAAGGCGTCCAGCACCGCCGCGAACACCGGCTCGTCGGGCGCCACGGCCTCGAACAAGGTCATGGAGGAGCGCAGCTTGATGGCGTCGATCCCGCCCAGCACCGCCTCGGCCGATTGCCCGCGATGCGTGAGCAGCGCCTGCGCCGCTTCGCGCAGCCGGGCTCCCAGCAGCGGATGCGCGAGATAGGCCCGCGCCTCGGCCACATCGGCGATCGCATAGAAGCGCGCGGTCTCGCTGCGGCCGAGCCCGGCGATCTGCGGGAACACGAACCACATCCAGTGGCTGGTCTTGCGCCCCGCCTTCAGCTCGGCGAGCACGTTCCCCCACACCCCCGCCTGCGCGTCGACGAAGCGGTCGAGCGCCGCCACTGCCTCAGCCCCTCCAGGCGGTCACGAGATAGTCGAGCCGCGTGTCGTCGGAGATGGTGAACCCGCGCGAGGCCGAGAAGGAAAGCCCGCGGACCTCGCCCACCGTGAGCCCCTGCGCCTTGAGCAGCCCGGTAAGCTCTTCCGGCGTCAGGAACTTGTCCCAGTCGTGCGTCCCGCGCGGGATCGCGCCGACGCCTTCCGCCAGGGTGATCATCGCCAGTCGCGACAAGGGCGTGCGATTGGGCGTCGACACCACCATCAGCCCGCCCGGCGCCAGCGCCGCCGCAAGCCCAGCCACGAAGCCGGCGGGATCGGCGACATGCTCGATCACCTCCAGCGAGGTGACGAGGTCGAACTGCCGCCCCGCCACCGCCTCCACGCCGCCGGCCACATAGTCGATCGCGAGCCCCTGCGCCTCGGCATGCGCCCGCGCCGCGCCGATGTTCTCGGGCGCCGCATCGACACCCGTCACCGCCGCGCCCAGCCGCGCGAGCGGCTCGGCGAGCAAGCCAGCACCGCAGCCGACGTCGAGCGCCGTCTTGCCGGCCAGCGGCGTGAAGCCCTGCCCGTCGCCATTCCAATGCGCGTCGATCGCTTGGCGCAGGAAGCCCAATCGCGCCGGGTTGAGCCGATGCAGCATCGCCGAGGAGCCATGGGGGTTCCACCAGTCCGCAGCCAGCTTGCCGAAATGCGCGGCTTCCGCCGCCACCACGCTGCCGTTCGCTGCCCGCGCTTCGGGCGCCGCGTCGCTTGCCATAACCATGACGCCTCCCTATCAGCGCAACCCGACGTTCCCAAGGGGGTGAGGCGCTCGGTACATGGCACGCATCGTGATGAAGTTCGGCGGCACCTCCATGGCCGGGATCGAGCGCATCCGCAGCGTCGCCCAGCGCGTGAAACGCGAGTGGGAAGTCGGCAACCAGGTCGCCGTCGTCGTCTCCGCCATGGCCGGCGAGACCGACCGGCTCGTCAATTTCTGCCGCGAAGCCTCGTCGCTCTACGACCCGCGCGAATATGACGTGGTGGTCGCCTCGGGCGAGCAGGTGACGAGCGGTCTGCTCGCGATCGCGCTCCAGGCGATCGGCGTGCCCGCGCGCAGCTGGCTCGGTTGGCAGCTCCCGATCCACACCTCGGACGCCCATGCCTCCGCCCGCATCGGCGAGATCGACACCCAGGCGCTGCTCGCCGCCACGGCCGGTGGCGAGGTCGCGGTGATCCCGGGCTTCCAGGGGCTGGCCGACAATGGCCGCGTGACGACGCTCGGCCGTGGCGGATCGGACACCTCGGCGGTCGCGGTGGCGGCCGCGATGAAGGCGGACCGCTGCGACATCTACACCGACGTCGACGGCGTCTACACCACCGACCCGCGCATCGTTCCCCGGGCACGCAAATTGAAGCGCGTGACGTACGAAGAAATGCTGGAGCTCGCCAGCGTCGGCGCCAAGGTGCTGCAGACGCGCTCGGTCGGGCTCGCGATGAAGGAAGGGGTCCGCGTCCAGGTGCTCTCATCGTTTGCCGATGCAGATGCGGCGGCGGAACCGGGCACGATGATCGTGGGCGAAGAGGAAGTGGACGAGATGGAACGCCAACTCATTACCGGCATCGCGCACGACAAGAACGAGGCCAAGATCACGCTGACCGAGGTTCCCGATCGCCCGGGTGCGGTGGCGGCCATCTTCGGCCCGCTCGCCGACACCGGCATCAACGTCGACATGATCGTGCAGAACGTGGCGCATTCGACCGGCTCGACCGACGTCACCTTCACGATCAACCAGGCCGAGCTTCCCCGCGTGCTCGATGTACTGGATCGCGAAAAGGGCAAGATCGGCTACGACCGGCTGGTCCACGACACCCGCGTTGCCAAGATCTCGGTCGTCGGCGTCGGCATGCGCAGCCATGCAGGCGTTGCCTCCACCATGTTCAAGACGCTGGGCGACCGCGGCATCAACGTGCAGGCGATCACCACCTCGGAGATCAAGGTCAGCGTGCTGATCGAGGAAGACTATACCGAGCTTGCGGTGCGCGTGCTCCACACCGCCTATGGCCTCGACGCGGAGGACACCGCCGCCTGATCGGGCGGCGGCGTTATTCCCCCAGCAGGTGCAGCGCGATCCGCCGCCGGTGGGGCGCGCGGCGGTGCTCGAACAGATAGATCCCCTGCCAGGTGCCGAGCACCGGACGGCCATTGGCGACGGGGATCGACAGCTGCACGCCGGTCAGCGCCGTGCGCAGATGCGCGGGCATGTCGTCCGGCCCCTCGTCGTCGTGCGCATAGGCGGTGCGATCCTCCGGGGCGATCCCCGCGAAATAAGCGAGCAGGTCGTCGCGCACCTCCGGCGCCGCATTCTCCTGCACCAGCAGCGATGCCGAGGTGTGCCGGCAGAACAGCGTCAGCAGCCCGGTCGCCATGCCCTGCTCGGCCACCCAGCCGCACACGTCGCGCGTCACCTCCACCAGCCCCTGCCCCCGCGTGGGCACCTCCAGCTCGCCGATCGCCTGCCGCACTACGTTTCTCCTATTCCTCCCCCGGAGGGGGAGGGGGACCGGCGAAGCCGGTGGAGGGGTAATCTCCGCAAGCGGTGACGACAATGTGGCCGACCGCGGCCTCCAAATCGGACAAGATCATCTGCGCAGGGATACGCAAGACCCGAACGCCGCGTGTACGGAGCCAGTCGTCACGCGCCGCATCTCGCTCCGGCCGATCCCCACGCGCATGCCCCTCGCCATCGACTTCGACGGCAAATTTGAAGGCCGGACAGAAGAAATCGAGGACATAGATGCCCGCCGGGTGCTGACGGCGAAACCGCAGGCCGGCCGGGCGGCAGCGAAGCGCCTGCCACAAGAGCACCTCGGGTAGGGTCATGCGTCGACGCAGTTGCCTGGCGAAAGCCTGCGTTTCCTTTGGGCCGTGCAGCATGCGGAAACTACCCCTCCACCAGCCTGCGGCTGGTCCCCCTCCCCCGCCGGGGGAGGAATAGAGCATCCATGTCGCGGGTTTCCAATGGCAGATAACCAACTCAGCCTGCTGGTTTCGTCGCGGTTTCGTGTTCCACCTGCTTCGAAAGCGCTTTAGGGGCGCGCAATGACCACCACTTCTTCCGTCGGCGCCGAGCGCCTTGCCCGCCGCATGGCCCGCGGCGCCGCCTTCCTGGGCACCGACACCGCAATCCTCTGCGGCGCCATGTCCTGGGTGTCCGAGCGCAACCTCGTCGCCGCGATCTCCAACGCCGGCGGCTTCGGCGTGATCGCGTGCGGCGCGATGACGCCCGAGCTGCTCGACGCCGAGATCGCCGCCACCAAGGGTCTGACGAACAAGCCCTTCGGCGTGAACCTCATCACCATGCACCCGCAGCTAATGGAGCTGATCGCGGTGTGCGCAAAGCACCAGGTCGGCCATGTCGTGCTCGCGGGCGGGCTTCCGCCGGCTGGCAGCCTCGACGCGATCAAGGCGTCGGGCGCCAAGGTCATCTGCTTCGCGCCGGCTCTGGCGCTTGCGAAAAAGCTGATCCGCTCCGGCGTCGACGCGCTGGTGATCGAGGGCATGGAGGCCGGCGGCCACATCGGCCCGGTCTCCACCAGCGTGCTCGCGCAGGAAATGCTACCCGAGATCGCCGAACAGGTCCCGGTATTCGTCGCCGGCGGCATCGGCCGCGGCGAGGCGATCGCCGGCTATCTCGACATGGGCGCCGCCGGCGTCCAGCTCGGCACGCGCTTTGCGTGTGCGACCGAGTCGATCGCGCATCCCAATTTCAAGAAGGCGTTCTTCCGCGCCTCGGCCCGTGACGCGGTCGCCAGCGTCCAGATCGACCCGCGCCTGCCGGTGATCCCGGTGCGCGCGCTCAAGAACGCCGGCTCGGAGCTGTTCACCGCCAAGCAGCGCGAAGTCGCCCAGTCGCTCGACGAAGGCGCGCTGGCGATGGCCGAAGCGCAGCTGCAGATCGAGCATTATTGGGCGGGCGCGCTGCGCCGTGCGGTGATCGACGGCGACGTCGAGCATGGCAGCGTGATGGCCGGCCAGTCGGTCGGCATGGTCAAGACCGAGGAGCCGGTCGCCGCGATCATCGCCACGCTGATGGAAGAAGCCGCCGCGGCGCTGGAGAAGCGGGCGGCGTAAGGGGCGCTTCCTCCCCCCTCCCAACCGTACCCCGGCGGAGGCCGGGGTACGGTTGGGAAGGCTTGGCGGATGAAGCGCCTGCATCGGCCGCTATCCCACCTGGACCCCGGCCTCCGCCGGGGTACAAGTTAGTACGCCCGCGCCACCGCGAACTCGACCGCCTCGACCATCGCGTCCTTGGCCGCGCCGTCCGCAAACGGGGAGAGCGACTCAATCGCCCGCTGCCCATAATGCCGCGCCCGCGCCATGGTGTCCTCCACCGCCCGGCTG
Source organism: Sphingomonas sp. ACRSK (assembly GCF_022346685.1). Classification (NCBI taxonomy): domain Bacteria; kingdom Pseudomonadati; phylum Pseudomonadota; class Alphaproteobacteria; order Sphingomonadales; family Sphingomonadaceae; genus Sphingomonas; species Sphingomonas sp. ACRSK. The sequence continues at coordinate 162,416 of NZ_JAKRNR010000001.1, forward strand.
CTGCGCACCAGCTCCACCGCATGGGCGAAGTCGGCATCGGTCGCGCGCCGGCCCGACACCGCGTCGCGCCAGAAGCCGCGCGCCGCCTCATCCCCGCGCGCATAGGCCAGGATCACCGGCAGCGTCATCTTGCCCTCGCGGAAGTCGTCGCCCGCGTCCTTGCCCATGGTCGACGCGTCCGAGACATAGTCGATCGCATCATCCACCAGCTGGAAGGCGATGCCCAGGTTGCGACCATAGGCGTCGAGCGCCAGCTCCTCCGCCTGCGGCCGGTCCGCGACCACGCCCGCGATGCGGCAGGCCGCGGCGAACAGCGCCGCGGTCTTCGCACCGATGATGTCGAGGTAGCGATCCTCGTGCAGGTCGACCCGGCGCACCGCGGTCAGCTGGTTGACCTCGCCTTCCGCGATCACCGCCGAGGCGTTCGACAGGATCTTGAGCGCGGCCAGGCTGTCCGCCTCCACCATCAGCTCGAACGAACGGCTGAACAGGAAGTCGCCGACCAGGACGCTCGCCGGATTGCCCCAGATGATGTTGGCGGTGCGCTTGCCGCGGCGCAGGTCCGATCCGTCGACCACGTCGTCGTGGAGCAGCGTCGCGGTGTGGATGAACTCCACCGCCGCCGCCAGCAGGTGGTGGCGCGTACCGTGATAGCCCAGCAGCTGCGCGCTCGCGAGCGTCAGCATCGGGCGCATCCGCTTGCCGCCGCCCGAGATCAGGTGGCCGGCGAGTTCCGGGATCAGCGGAATCTTGGAATGCATGCGATCGACGATCACCGCGTTGACGGCCGCCATGTCCTCGGCGACGAGCGTCATCATCGGATCGAGCGACGGGTCCTTCACGCGACCGGTCGGGGTGAGGCGGTGTACGGTGGCACTCATGCCACGCCGATGTGGCTGCAACGCGGGGCGAACGCAAGGCCGGCGGGCTTGCGTAACCCGGAAAGCGACGCGAAAAGCGCCCGCACGCGCCCGAGGGAAGGACTGGGATGACCGACGACACGCTGGCCCGCTATCGCCAGAGCATCGACAACATCGACGCCGCCCTGGTGTTCATGCTGGCGGAGCGCTTCAAGGTCACCCAGGCGGTCGGCCGCTACAAGGCGGAAAAGGACCTTCCCCCCGCCGATCCCGGCCGCGAGGAACGCCAGATCGCCCGGCTGCGCGCGCTTGCCCGCGACGCCGACCTCGACCCGGAGTTCTCCGAAAAGTTCCTGCGCTTCATCATCGAGGAAGTGATCCGCCACCACACCCGGTTCCAGGCCAGCTGAACCATGGCGGACGACCGGATCGTCTTCGCCCCCGACGACGTCGACCTTTCGCGCTCCCCGCTCCGCCGCGGCATCGCCGAGCCGACCTTCGTGCTCGGCGCCTTCAACCCCGGCCTCACCCGCCTCGCCAACGGCAATCTGCTGCTGATGGTGCGCGTGGCCGAGGCACTGGCCGAGCCGATCCGCGACGGCCACGTCCGCTCGATCCGCTGGACGCCCGCCGGCTACCGGCTCGACGCCTTTGACGCCGCGGGCGCCGACGTCGCCGACCCGCGCTTCTTCGTGCTGTCGGGTGGCGCCTATCCGTTCCTGGGGCTGACCTCGCTGTCGTGGCTGCTGCCGGTCGAGCTCGACCCGGAAGGAGAGCGCATCGTCGCAGTCCACTATGACCGCGCGATCGAACCCGACGCCCGCCACGGCGAATACGGCATCGAGGACCCGCGCATCGTCCGCATCGGCAATCGCTGGTGGATGACGGTGTGTGCGGTGTCCGGCGGGCGGCTGTGCACCGCCATGTACGACTCCGACGACGGGCTCGACTGGCGCTCCTGCGGAATGGTGCTCGACCATGGCAACAAGGACATGATCCCGTTCGAGGGCACGGTCGGTGACCGCCACCTCGCCCTCACCCGCCCGCTGTCGGACGCCTGGTTCGCGATGCCGCCCGACGACGCCGATGCCGGCGGGCCGTCGATCAACCTCGCGACCTCGCCGGACATGCTGCACTGGCGCCCGGTCGCCGACTTCGCGATCCGGCCCTTGAAGGCCGCGGCCGCCTCCAAGCTCGGCGGCGGCACCCCGCCGGTGCGCACGGCCCGCGGCTGGATGCTGCTCTACCACGGCGTCGAGAAGCAGGGCGCAGTCGGCGTCTACCGTACCTATCGCGCGCTGCTCGACAGCGACGATCCCACCCGCATTCTGGAGCGCGAGGAGTCGGTGCCGGTGCTGGAGGCCGCGCCCGACCTCATCGCCCCCTTCGCCCACCAGGCCTATCTGCCCCAGCCGGTGGTGTTCACGACCGGCATCGTCGACGCCGGCGACGCCTGGCTCGTCGCGTCCGGCGAAGCCGACCTCGCCTGCCGCCTCACGCGGATACCCAAGGCGCGACTGGACTAATCCTCTTGGGGTGCCGTGCTCCTGCGCAGGCAGGAGCGCATGAACCGTAGCGACTTCTGATCAAGCCGTTCGTCCTGAGTAGCCATTGAGCGCAGTCGAAATGGCGTATCGAAGGACCGCCACCGGTGCTTCGATACGGGCCTTCGCCAAGCTCAGCCCCTACTCAGCCCGAACGGTTCGGCTGCGGGCTGCGCAGCCCTACGCCCCCGCCTTACGATACGCCCCGCGCAAATTCTCCGTCGGCACCAGCGCGCCGTCCTTCTCGATCCGCAGCTGCATGCGCGCAAAGATCGACTCCATCCCGTCCTCCGAGAGCATGCCCGGATCCGCCACCAGCGTCAGCGTGTCGCCCGATCGCGTCCAGCTGCCCTCCACCGCGAGGTCGAGCGCGCCATAGGCCAGGAACCACCGGTAGCGGCCGTCGCCGCGCAGCAGCAGCTCCGATCCCACCTCGGTCATACCCGACAGATAATAATGCCCGGGCAGCCCCTGCGGCGCGGCCACGACCGCGGCCGGGACCATCAGCAATCCAGGGAACACCCAGCGTGTCATGCGCCTACTCCGCCGCCAGCAACGTCTCGGCGCCGCGCAGGTCCACCGACACCAGCCGGCTCACCCCCTGCTCGACCATCGTCACCCCGAACAGCCGGTGCATCCGGCTCATCGTCGCCGCATTGTGGGTGACGATCAGGTAGCGCGTCTCGGTCTCTTCGGTCATCCGCTCGAGCAGATCGCAGAAGCGATCGATGTTCGCGTCGTCGAGCGGCGCGTCGACCTCGTCGAGCACGCAGATCGGCGCCGGGCTGGTCAGGAACAGCCCGAAGATCAGCGCCACCGCCGTCAGCGCCTGCTCGCCGCCCGACAAGAGCGTCAGCGACTGGAGCCGCTTGCCCGGCGGCTGGGCGAGGATCTCCAGCCCCGCCTCCAGCGGATCGTCCGAATCGACGAGCGCCAGATGCGCCTGCCCGCCGTTGAACAACGTGCCGAACAGCCGCTGGAAATGCTCGTTGACCGCATGAAAGGCCGCGAGCAGCCGCTGCCGCCCCTCGCGATTGAGAATGCCGATGGAGCCGCGCAGCCGGTTCACCGCCAGCTCCAGTTCGGCGCGCTCGCGGTCGCCGCTCGCCCGCGCCGCATCCAGCTCCGCCAGCTCGCGATCCGCGACCAGGTTCACCGGGCCGATGCGCTCGCGCTCCGCGGTCAGCCGGTCGTGCGCCGCCGCCTCGGCCTCGGGCGTCGCTACGTTGGCGCTCTCGAACTCCAGCCGCTCCGGCAGCAACGGCGGCGGGCATTCGAAGCGTTCGCCCGACAGCCGCGCCGTCTCCACCCGCCGCTGATCATAATTTTCCGCGCGCGCCGCCGCGCCCGCGCGTGCCTCGCGCGCCGCAGCCAAGGCCTCGCCGATCGCCCGCAGCGCCGTCTCCGCCGCGCGCAGCGCCTGTTCGGCGGCGTGTTCCTCGCGCTGGGCGGCATCCACCGCCTCGCGCGCCCCCAGCAAGGTCGCCGTCACACTGTCGATCTCCAGCGACAGCGCATCCGGCCGCCCGGCAATCGCGTCGCGCTCGCGCGCGCTGTCGGCGGCGCGCTTGTCGAGGTCGGCGATGCGTCGCACCGCCTCGCCTGCGCGCTGCTTCCAGCCCTTGGCCTCGACCGCCGCCGCCGTGATCCGCGCCCGTGCCGCCGTGGCCGCCCGCTCGCGTTCGGCCGCCGCCGCGCGTGCGTCTGCGACCCCGCCGCGCCGGCCCTCCGCCTCGGCCGACAGCCGGGCGACCTCCGCCTGGGTGCCGCTCCCGTCCGGCAGCGCCGCGACCGCCGCTTCCGCGCGCGTCGCTTCGCCCGCCGCCTCTTCCAGGTCGAGCGCCGCCCGACGCTGGCGCGCGGCGAGATCGGCGCGCTGCGACTCGGCGCGCTCGATCGCCGCCGCTGCCCGGTCCTCCGCGCGCGCCGCCTCACGCGCGGCGGCTTCGTGCGATTCCACGCTGCGTCGCGCTTCCGCCGCCTGCGCCTTCGCCGCGCGTATCGCTGCTTCCGCGTCGGTGAGCGCCGCCGTCGCCTGCTCGACCGCCGCCGCCGCCTGCGGACGCGCCGCCGCAATCGCGCGCAGGCGGTTCGCGCGCTCCAGCCGCTCCGCCGCAGCCGCGCCGCCCCCCGCCACCGCACGGAATCCGTCCCAGCGCCGAAGCGCGCCGTCGAGCGTCACCAGTCGCTGGCCCACCGCCAGTGCGGTGCCGGTGTCGGCCTCGCACACGAACACTTGGCCGAGCCTCCGCGCGAGCACCTCGGGTGCCACCACCTGCCCCGAAAGCCGCGACACACCCGGAGGCGGCGGCGGGTCGTCCCGTGCCGCTTCGGCCCCGCCCCAATAGCGCTCGTCGCTCGGATCGAGCCCCGCCTCGACATCGTCGCCCAGTGCCGCCGCCAGCGCGCGCTCATAGCCGGGCGCCACCTCCAGCCGGTCGAGCAGCCGCTCGCGCCCGCCGCGCCGCTGCGCACGCTCCAGCGCCGCCGCTTCGCCATCGAGCGCCGCCAGCTCTGCCGACGCGGTCGCGCGCGCCGCCTGCGCGGCCTCGCGCCGGCCGGCCTGCGCCCGCTCCTCCGCATCCGCCGCCGCCAGCGCCGCCCGCGCCTGCTCGATCCCGCCGAGCGCCTTGTCCCGCGCCTCGGCTGCCGCCGCGCGCGCGGCATGGAGCGGCGCCGCATCCGCCAGCGCCGCCAGTTCCGCCGCGATGCGCCGCTCGTCGCGAGTCGCGCGCTCCAGCCGGGCCTGCGCCGCCTGCAGTGCCGCGCGCGCGACACGCACGTCGGCGAGCTCGCTCGCCTGCCGCGCGAGTGCCTGGGCAAGCGCCACCTCGGCATCGCGACTCGCCTGCTCGGCCGCCGCCAGCGCCGCCGCCAGCTCCGGCAGCGCCGCATCGGCCGCCGCCGCCTCGGCCTCCAGCGTCTTGCCCTCGGCCGCCAGCCGCGCCAGCGCCTCGGCCGCATCGCTGGCGAGCGCTCCCTCACGGCTGCGGTCGTCGGCAATGCGCGCGATCGCCGCCTCCAGTTCACGCAACCGGCGTTCGGCAGCCCCGCGCTGCGCCACCAGCGCCTCGCGCCGGTGCGTCGCCTCCGACAGTGCATCCCGCGCCGCCTGGGCACTGCTGCGGTGGGTGGCGAGCGCCGCCACCGCCGCCGCCTGCGCCGCTTCCGCCGCTGCCTGTTCGGCCGTGCGACTCACCACCAGCGCGTCCGCGTCCTTCGACTCCGCCCGGGCAGCGTCCGCGGCCGCCGCCGCGTCGCGCCAGCGCGCAAAGATCAGCCGCGCCTCCGCCACCCGGATCCGGCCCGACAATTCGCGATAGCGTTCCGCCTGCCGCGCCTGCCGCCTGAGCTGCGCGATTCGCCCGTCCTGGTCGGCGAGCACCTCCGCCAGCCGCGCCAGGTTCGCCTCGGTCGCGCGCAGCCGGTTCTCGGCATCCCGCCTGCGGACATGGAGCCCGGCGATCCCCGCCGCTTCTTCCAGCATCGCCCGCCGCTCGGCGGGCTTGGCAGAGATGACGGCGCTGATCCGGTTCTGGCTCACCAGCGCCGGCGAATGCGCGCCGGTCGCGGCGTCCGCGAACAGCAGCGCCACGTCCTTGGCGCGCACGTCGCGACCGTTGATTCGATAGGCGGAGCCGGCGCCGCGCTCGATCCGGCGCACCACCTCCACCTCTTCGCCCTCCGGCCCGACCTCGTCGGCCAGGATCGACACCTCGGCGAAGTCGCGCGGCGGGCGCGTCGCGGTGCCGGCGAAGATCACGTCCTCCATCGCCGCCCCGCGCATCGACCGGGCGGAGTTCTCGCCCATGGTCCAGCGCAGTGCTTCCAGGAGGTTCGATTTTCCGCAGCCGTTGGGGCCGACCACGCCGGTCAGCCCCGCCTCAATCACCAGGTCGGACGCGTCGACGAAGCTTTTGAAGCCGGACAGGCGCAGCCGCCGGATCCGCATCGCCGCACGCGCCCCGTCAGTGGGCGATCAGGCGCCGGCGTCGCGCAGCGCTGCCTCGACCTGCGTCCAGTTCACCGCGTCCAGCTTGTTGTCGTTCAGGAAGAAGCTCGGGGTGCCCGTCACCTTGTCGGCGGCTTCCTCGGTGATCTTGACGAGCGCCTCCAGCCCCTTCTGGTCGGCCAGGCACTGGCGCGCCTTTGCCTCGGGGATGCCGCGCTGCTTGACGAAGTCGATGTAGCCCAGCTGCTGCGCCCACAGTGATACCGCCTGCGCCGGCGGCATCTGCTGCACCTGCGCCTGGAAGCTCTCCGGCAGCGCCTGGAGCTTATCCAGCACCGCATTCTGGTTGGCGTACATCTGGTCGAGGATCGGGAAGAACGGCCCGGTCCCGCCGCAGCGGCCGAGCAGGCCGGCGGCAAGATCCGGCGCGCCATGCACCGCGAAGTCGCGGAACTCATAGGAGACCTTGCCGCTCGCGACGTAGGTGTCCGCCAGCGCCGGTACCGAGTCGCGCCCGAACTGGCCGCAGGTCGGGCAGGTGCGGGAGCCATATTCGACCAGCTTGATCGGCGCATCCGGGTTGCCCATGCGATAGCCGCCCTCCGGCGTCACCGACACCGTCTCGGCCCAGTTGGTACCGGCCGGCGCTGCTACCGCCGCGACCTTCTGCGCGGGCGCGCCGCTGTTGCCGGAGCCCGCGTCCCCGCCACCGCAACCGGCGAGCAGGAGAAGGGGCAGCAGGGGGAGAGCGATACGCATGATATTGGCTCCGTGAAGAGAAAGGGGGTTCAGCGCTGCAGCGCCTGGCGCAGCGGGGGCTCGACCTCGGCCCAGCTGTTGGCAGCGAGCAGATTGCCGTCGATCTCGAAGCTCGGCGTGCCCTGGATGCGGCCCTGGACCTTCTCGGTCGCCGCGACCAGTTCGCCGCGCGCGACCGGATCGACCAGGCAGCGGTCCGCCTGCTGGGCGGTGAGCCCGCTGCGCGTCATCAGCGCGGTCAGCCCCGAACCCGCGGCGATGCGCCGCAGCCGTGCCTCGAGCGTCGTCGCGCCCTTGAACGAATCGGGCTTGGCCTGGAACGCCATCGCCTTGTCGAGCAGTGCCTTCTGGTTGGCAAAGATCAGCGCGTGCTGGCGCGCGAACCGCGCCGTCCCGCCGCAGCGCGCAAGCAAGGCGCTCGCAAGGTCCAGCGGATCGCGCACGAAGTTGCGGATCTCCACCCGGACCTGACCGCTGCGAACGAGCCCGTCGTGCAGCGGTGCCTTCGATTCCTCGACGAAATGGCCGCAGTGCGGGCAGGTGTAGCTGACATATTCGACCAGCGTGACGCGCGCCTTGGGGTTTCCGATCTGGAAACCACTGCTCGCCGCCTTCACCGTCACAGTGCGCCAGTCGCGTGCCGGCTGCGCCTCTGCGCCACTCGTCATCACCAGTCCCGCGAGCACACCCGCGAGCACCCCCAGCAACCGCATCAACGAACCTTTCCCAGAACCGGTATCGAAAGCGGCGTCGGCGGCGCAGCGACGCCGGCCGCCAGTGCCGAAAGCACTGCCTTCAGCTCCGGATCGGCGATGGTGCGCAGGCTCTCGCCCAGCTCCGCGGGCACATGCGTCGGCGTTGGGCGCGGCGGTGCGACCCGCTGCGCGCGGCGAACGTCGCCCTGCCGGAATGCGATGCGGCCGACCGCCGCATAGCCGAAGAAACGGTTCACCCGCTCGATGATCTCGGGGCCGATGTGCTGCATCATGGTGACGTGCGCGCCGTGCACCACCAGGGTCAGCACCCCGTCGGTGCGCTGCCCCTGCGGAAAGCGGATCGATTCGGGTGCGGACACGCGCGCATAACGCTCGCCGACGATCTCGGGCCAGCGGCTCACCACCGCGCTCTGGATGAAGCCGAACTTGCGGAATGCCGCCCGGCCGATGTCCGGCAACAGGTCCGCCACCGCGCGCGCATAGCCGTGGCGCTTCGGCTCCTCCTTGGGAGGCCGGACCTTGGTGGCAGTGGGGGCTTTGGGGGGCGTCGTCATCGCGGCTTCCCCATGCCATAGGCGCGGCGTGCCCGCCAACCTTTCTGCAATCGCTCCCGCCCTGCTCGACTGGTACGACGCCAACGCGCGCAGCCTGCCGTGGCGTGCGCCGCCCGGCACCCCCGCGCCGGACCCGTATCGCGTGTGGCTGTCGGAGGTGATGCTCCAGCAGACCCAGGTCGCCACCGTCCGCCCCTATTTCGAGAAGTTCGTCGCCCGCTGGCCCGATTTCGCGAGCCTCGCCGCCGCCGAGGATGCCGAACTGATGGCCGCCTGGGCGGGGCTCGGCTACTACGCCCGCGCCCGCAACCTGCTCGCCTGCGCCCGCGCGGTCGCGAACGACCATCTCGGCGTGCTGCCGGACACCGAGGAGGGCTTGCGCGCCCTCCCCGGCCTCGGCGCCTATACCGCAGCCGCCGTCGCCGCGATCGCCTTCGGCCGGCGCGCGGTGGTGGTCGACGCCAATGTCGAGCGGGTGGTCGCGCGGCTGTTCGCCCTTCCACAGCCACTCCCCGCCGGCCGTCCGGCGATCCGCGTCGCAACCGATACGATCACGCCGGACGCGCGTGCCGGCGACTTCGCGCAGGCGATGATGGACCTTGGCTCGGGCATCTGCACCCCGCGCACGCCGCGCTGCCTGCTCTGCCCGTTGCGCACCCAGTGCGACGCCTTCGCCACCGGCGATCCCGAAGTCTTTCCGCTGAAGGCGCCAAAGCGCGAGAAGCCGCACCGTCACGGCACGATCTTCTGGCTCGAACACGAAGGCCAGGTGCTGCTCGTCCGCCGCCCGGCCAAGGGCCTGCTCGGCGGTATGCGCGCGCTGCCGACCGGCCCCTGGGCGGAGACGCCACCCGGCCTGGCCGAGGCGCCGGTCGAGGCCGACTGGCAGGCAATGGGCGCGGTTGCCCACGGCTTCACCCACTTCCGCCTGAGCTGCACGGTTGCGGCGGCCACGCTGCCGGCCCACATGGCCGTGCCGGATGGCGAATGGTGGCCGATCGACTCGCTCGACGAAGCAGGCATGCCGACGGTGTTCGTCCGCGCACAGCGGCTGATGGAGGGATTGCGATGACGGCACGGACGTGGATGGCAGGCTTCGCGGCGCTGGCACTGGTCGCCCCGCCGATCGCAACCGCGCAGGTCGCCCCCGCCCGCCAGCCCTCCGCCCCGGCACTCCCGAGCGTCGAAGCAGTCGCCGACCGCTATGTCGCCGCCGGCCGCGCACCCGGAATCGCCGTCGCGATCGGCGGCCCGGGCGACACCCGCTTCGTTGCCAGGGGAAGCCTTTCGGACGGCGGCGCCGCCGTCACCCCGGACTCGCTGTGGCGCGTCTATTCGATGACCAAGCCGATCACGGCGATGGCGGCGATGATGCTGATCGAGGACGGCAAGATGCGGCTCGACCAGCCGGTGTCGGATTTCCTTCCCGCTTTCGCCAAGATGCGGGTGCTCACCGATCCGGAGCGCAGCCTCGCCAGCCGCCCGGCCGCGCGCCCGATCACCATCCGCCACCTGCTCACCCACACGGCGGGCCTGGGCTATTCCATCGTTACCAAGGGGCCGCTGCTCCACGAATATGAGCGGCTCGGCATCGTCCCCGCCGCGATCAATGCCAAGGTCGAGACCGAGATGCTGCGCGTGCGGCCGAAATCGCTCGCCGAGTTCGCCGACCGTCTCGCCACCCTGCCGCTGATCGCCGATCCGGGCAGCACGTGGAGCTATTCGGTCAGCCTCGACCTGATGGGCCGCGTCATCGAGGTCGCGAGCGGCATGTCGTTCGAACGCTTCCTTGAGACGCGGATGTTCGGCCCGCTCGGCATGACCTCCACCTACTGGCAGGTGCCCGCCGACCAGGCCGGAAGGCTCGCGACCAACTATGTCTTCGTCGGCGATCGCGCAGTGCCGCTTGATCCGGCAGCGACCTCGATCTTCCTGAACGCGCCGAGCTTCCCCTATGGCGGCGCCGGCCTCGTCTCGTCGGCGCGCGACTATGACCGCTTCCTCCACATGCTCCAGAACCGCGGCACGCTGGACGGCAAGCGCGTGATGAAGGCGGAGACGGTCTCGCTAGCCATGTCCAACCTGCTCCCGGCCGGCGTCTCCTTCGGCGGCGTCGACGCGAGCACCGGCGGCACCAATGCACCCAAGATGGGCTTCGGGGCCGGCGGCTCGGTGTATCTGGAGGATACGCCCGGTGGCCTCGGCAAGGGCACCTATGGCTGGGGCGGTGCCGCCGGCACGATCGCCTTCGTCGATCCCGCCCGCCAGCTGCGCGGCACGGTGATGGTCAACTATTTCCCCGCCGATCGCTGGCCGCTGCGTGCCGACCTGACGCGCGCGCTGCTCGCGGACCTCCAGCGATGATCGGCTTCACCGGCGGCACTCTCGACCGCGCCGATCGCGAGCGCGACGATCCGGAGGCGCTCGCCACCGCCCTCGCCGATCCGCGCGCCCGGCTGCTGCGCCTGCGCGCGCTGGAACCGGAAGTGGACGCCGACGGCCGCATGGTCTGGGACGCGCTCGGCACGCTTCCGGCCGACGTGACGCCGCTGTTCCTGGGCTATGACGCGGGCGTCCCGCGCTTCGTCGCTGCCCTCGATGCGGAAGGATCGCCGGTCAGCCGCTCGCCGAACCTGATGGGGGTGCTCGCCGCCATGCCGGCAGCCGACGCCGCCACCTATGCGGCCGCGCGCAGCCTCGCCGACTGGCACCGCCGCCACCGGTTCTGCGCCAATTGCGGCAGCCAAACCGAGCTATTCCGCGCTGGCTGGGCACGCCGCTGCCCCGCCTGTGCTGCGCAGCATTTCCCACGCACCGACCCGGTCGTCATCATGCTGGCCGAACACGACGGCCGCGTCCTCCTGGGCCGCCAGGCCGCCTGGACACCCGGCCGCTATTCGGCACTCGCCGGCTTCGTGGAAGTGGGCGAATCGCTGGAGGAAGCCGTCCGCCGCGAAGTGCTGGAGGAGGCAGGCGTGCCGGTGGGTGCCGTCCGCTACGTCGCGAGCCAGCCCTGGCCCTTCCCCTCGCAGCTGATGCTCGCCTGCATCGGCGAAGCGCTCGACGACAGCATCACGCTCGACACCCACGAGCTGGAAGACGCCTTTTGGGCGACTCGCGACGAGGTGGCCGGTGCGCTCGCCCGGGCCGAAGGCGCTCGGTTCGACGCTCCGCCGGACTATGCCATCGCCTACAGCCTGCTCGCCCATTGGCTGGACGCGCAGGACTAGCCGGTCAGCCCCGCTCGCGGGCGCGGGGATAGCTGCCGAGCAGCCGCACCCATTTGCTGTGATAGCGCAGCTCGTCGAGCGCACGGTCGACGGCGAGGTCGCCCGGCTGCCCCTCGATATCGGCGAAGAACTCCGACGCGGTGAAGCTCGCGTCGCGCTGGTAGCTTTCCAGCTTGGTCATGTTGACGCCGTTGGTCGCAAAGCCGCCCAGCGCCTTGAACAGCGCCGCCGGCACGTTCTTCACCTCGAATACTAGGCTCGTCATCGCCGGCCCCTCGACCCGCCCGCCGTTGGCCTCGCGCGTCAGGATCACGAATCGGGTCGTATTGTGCGCAGCATCGGCGATGTCGCTGGCGAGCACGTTCAGGCCGTAGAGCTCGGCCGCTCCGGGAGGCGCCAGCGCGGCAAGGCTCGGGTCGCCGGTTTCCGCCACCAGCGCCGCCGCACCGGCGGTGTCGGCATAGGCGACCGGCGCGATCCCGCGCTCGGCCAGCCAGCGGCGGCACTGGCCGAGCGCCTGTTCGTGGCTGGTAGCCTGCGTCACCTGCTCCAGCCGGCCCAACCCCATCAGCGCGTGGCGGATCGGCAGGAAATGCTCGCCCACGATCACCAGCCCCGATTCGGGCAGCAGGAAATGCATGTCGGCGACACGGCCGTGGAGCGAATTCTCGATCGGGATGATGCCGCATCCGGCCGCCCCGCTCAGCACCGCCTCCACCGCATCGGCAAAGCTGAAGCACGGCAGCGGCAGCCCGTCCGGAAGCGCCTGGTTGGCGGCGACATGGGAGTTGGCGCCCGGTGCGCCCTGATAGGCGACGGCACGTTCGGGGGCTGCGCGCGCCGCTTCGGTCATGCGCGCGACCAGGGCCCGCGCCGGTGCGGCATAGCTCTGCATGGGGGCAGGCGATTAGTTGCGCGATGTCAACGACGCAAGGCCTGCTTGCGACGCAAGGGCAGACCGACGTAAAGCGTAACAATCTTCCCTTGTTTAGCGAGAAATCGGCGGCGGCATGGACAATCGGATGAACACGATCGCTGGCTGGACTTTGGCTGGTCTGGCCGCTGCTTTGGGCCTGACCGTCGCCAGCGGCATGATTTTCGAAGGCGGACGCCCCGAAAAGATGGGCTATCCGATCGAGGGGGTGGAAGGCGAAGGCGCCGGTGGCGCTTCGGCGGTCCCGTTCGCGACGCTGCTCGCCTCGGCCGATCCCGCCAAGGGCGCCGAGGTGTTCAAGAAGTGCACCGCCTGCCACACCGTCAACCAGGGCGGCGCCAACGGCATCGGCCCGAACCTCTACGGTGTCATCGGCAAGCCCCACGGTCACCTGCCGAACTTCGCCTATTCCGACGCGCTGAAGTCGGTTCCCGGCAACTGGGACTTCGACGCGATGGACGCCTGGCTGACCTCGCCGCGGAAGTACGCGCCGGGCACCAAGATGACCTTTGCGGGCCTCGGCAATGCCCAGGACCGCGCGAACGTCGTCGCCTATCTCAATTCCCAGGGTTCGAACCTGCCGCTGCCGGCCGCTCCTGCCGCAGGCGAGGCTCCGGCCACCCAGGCCGAGGCCAATGTTGCCGAGGGTGCGCCGACCGCGGATCTCGAGAACGCCGCCACCCCGGCGTCGGGCGCGCCATCTGTGGATCCGGCTGCCGCCGTGCAGGCTTCGAAGAAGGGCGACTGATTCCGGGCTCCGGCACCCGGCCGGAACCGGTCAGTAGTTGGGCCAGAGACCCGGCGTGGCGAGTTCCAGGACGTGCCCGTCGGGGTCCTCGAAATAGAGGCTGCGCCCGCCGCGCGGCCACGCCACTTCGCTGCGCAGCGCCACATCGTGCGCCGCGAGGTGCGCCCGCCACGCATCCTCGCTGCCGGCGGGAATCGCGAACGCCATGTGCACCGGGCCGCTGCCGTCATGGCCCGGGACCACGCCGCCGGCACCCGGCATGTCCTCCGTGGAGGCTCCGGCCAGGAACAGCAGCAGCACGCCCGAGCCGCCGGCATTGAACGCGGTCAGCCGCTCGCCCGCGAGCATCGGCCGCAATCCCAGCACCTCGCGAAAGAAATCGGCCGCGCGCGCCATGTCGGCGACGTAGAGCGCGGTTTCGAGCAGACCGGAGATGGGCGGCACCTCCGGCACCGCGTCAGAAGCCTTCTTCGCGAAGCGGACGGGTCAGCAGCGCCTCGACCACCCGGCCCACGTCCGCCCCGTCCAGCAGCTGGCACACGGCTTCGGTGACCGGCATGTCCACGCCGGCGGCAGCCGCCGCTTGCGCCAGCACGGGCGCGGTATGGGCGCCCTCGGCCACGGTGCGGCGATCGGCGAGCAGGTCCTCCGCCGGGCGCCCCTGCCCCAGCCCCACGCCCAGCGAGAAGTTGCGGGAGCTCGTCGAGGAGCAGGTCAGCACCAGATCACCCAGCCCCGACAGCCCCGACAGCGTATCCGCCCGTGCGCCGCGCGCCAGGCCGAAGCGCGTCATCTCGGCAAAGCCGCGCGCGATCACCGCCGCCCGCGCATTCTGGCCGAGCCCTGCGCCCTCGACCACGCCGCACGCGATCGCCAGCACGTTCTTCACCGCGCCGCCCACCTCCGCGCCGACCACGTCGGTCGAGACATAGGGGCGCAGCGTCGGCTGGGCGATGGTCGCCGCCAATTGATGGGCAAGGGCGGCATCCTCGGCCGCCAGCGTCACGGCCGTCGGCAGCCCGGCCGCGACCTCGTGCGCAAAGGTCGGCCCAGACAGGACCGCCACCGGAGATCCGTCGACGGCCTCGCCCGCCACTTCGTGCAGGAACTTGAGGGTTCCCGCCTCGATCCCCTTGGAGCACAGGATCAGCGGCTGGCCGTGGCGCGGCAGGTCGGCGAGCACCGCGCGCATATGCTGCGCGGGCGTCACCACCAGCACCGCCTCCGCCTCCGCGGCCCAGGTGATGTCCCCGGTCGCCTCGATGCGGTCGGACAGGGTACGGCCGGGGAGGAACAGCGGGTTCTCGTGGGTCCCGTTGATAGCCTCCACCACCTCGGGCTCGCGGACCCACAGCCGCACGTCGTGGCCGCCGCTCGCCAGCACCTGCGCCAGCGCCGTGCCCCAGGCGCCGCCACCCAATACACCCAGCACGCTCATGCCTTCACCCCCGCGCCGCGCACGCGCTCCCCTTCCGGATCGAGCGGCCAGCGCGCCCGCGCCGGGACATCGAGCGGATCGGTCAGCCCCGCTTCGAATCGCTCGGCACCGGCCCAGGCGATCATCGCGGCATTGTCGGTGCACAGCCACAAAGGCGGCGCCACGAAGCGCAGGCCATGCTCGGCCGCCACCTGCTCCAGCGCGCCCCGCACCGCGCGATTGGCGGCGACTCCGCCGGCCACCACCAGCGCGGTCGGCGGCGCGATCCGGCCCAGCGCCCGCCGCGTGCGATCGACCAGGCAGTCGACCACCGCCTGCTGGAACGAGGCGGCGATGTCCGCCGTCGCATGGATGCCGGCATCGCGCGCCCGCAGCACCGCGCTTTTCAACCCCGCGAACGAGAAATGCGGCTCGCCCGATCCGACCAGCGGCCGCGGCAGCGGCACCGCACGGGGATCGCCGTCGGCCGCCGCCCGCTCCACCGCCGGCCCGCCGGGGAAGCCCAGCCCGAGCAGCTTGGCGGTCTTGTCGAACGCCTCGCCCGCGGCATCGTCGATGGTGGTCGCCAGCCGGCGGTAGGCGCCGACACCCTCCACCAGCAGCAGCTGGCAATGGCCGCCCGACACCAGCAGCAGCAGATAGGGAAATTGGAGATCCGGGTCGGCGAGTCTGGGGCTCAGCGCATGCCCTTCCAGATGGTTGACCGCGATCAGCGGCTTGCCCGCCGACAGCGCCAGCGCCTTGCCGGTTACCAGCCCCACCATGACCCCGCCGATCAGCCCCGGCCCCGCCGTCGCCGCGATGGCATCGACGTCGCTCAGCTTCACTCCCGCATCGGCCAGCGCCGCCTCTACCAGCGGCCCCAGCACCTCCACATGCGCACGCGCGGCAATCTCCGGCACGACCCCGCCGAAGGGGGCGTGATGCGCCTCCTGCCCGGCAAGCTTGTGCGACAAAATGGTGCGGTCGCCGCGGACCAGCGCGGCAGCGGTCTCGTCGCAGCTCGATTCGAGCCCGAGGATCAGGGGGGCGGACATGGCCCCGCTTCTATCCGCTCAGAGGTGGCTTGTCGAAGGGGCGGCTTGTCGAAGCGCGGCCGCTTGCCTACGCCAACCTCCATGGACACCGCTCCCCTCTTCCGTCTCGGAACGCGCGGATCGCCGCTGGCGATGGCGCAGGCGCACATGACCCGCGACGCGCTCGCCGCCGCCCATGGCTGGTCGCCCGAGCAGATCGCGATCGTTCCCATCCGCACCACCGGAGACCGCGTGCAGGACCGCGCACTCGCCGAGATCGGCGGCAAGGCGCTCTGGACCAAGGAACTCGACCGCGCGCTGCTGGAAGAGGAGATCGACGCCGCCGTCCATTCGATGAAGGACGTCGAGACGATCCGCCCGACCCGCATCGCCATCGCCGCGATGCTGCCCCGCGCCGATGTCCGCGACCGCATCCTCGGCGTCGCCGCGCTCGCGGACCTGCCGCAGGGCGCAATCGTCGGCACCAGCTCGCCGCGCCGCGCTGCCCAGGTGCTCCGCCATCGCCCCGACGCAAAGATCGTGCTGTTCCGCGGCAACGTCGAGACGCGCCTCGCCAAGCTCGCCGCCGGAGAAGTGGACGCCACGCTGCTCGCCTCGGCCGGGCTGGTGCGGCTCGGCCGCGAAGACGTGGGCACCCCGGTGCCGCTCGACGTGATGCTGCCCGCCCCGTCGCAGGGCGCCGTCGGCATCGAGGTGCGGGCCGAGGATGCGCGCGCCCGCGAACTCATCGGCGCCATCAGCCACGCCGACACCCGCGCGGCGGTGTCGGCCGAGCGCGCGCTGCTGGAGGCACTTGGCGCCGACTGCCACTCCCCCGTCGCGGCGCTCGCCACGATCGAGGGCAACCGCCTGACGCTGCGCGCGGAACTCTATGCGCACGACGGCAGCGCGCATGTGACCGGATCGACGGAAGGGTCGGTCGGCGACGTCGCTCTGGCACCGGCTCTCGCGCAAGACCTGCTCGCCCGCGCCCCCGATAGCGTGCGGCGGCTGTTCGCCGGCGAATGAGCCGCCCCCTCGCGGTGCTGCGCCCGGAACCCGGCGCATCGGCCACCGTCGAGCGGATCACCGCTGCCGGCTACCAGACGCTGCGCACGCCATTGTTTCACGTGGAGCAACGAGGATGGCCGCCGGTTGCCGCATCGGACCACGACGCGCTCGTCCTGACCAGCGCGAACACGGTTCGGCACGCGGGGCGTCAGCTCGCCGATCTGGCCATGCTCCCGGTCTGGGCAGTCGGAGAAGCGACCGCCCGGGCTGCCGCAGCCGTCGGCTTGAGCGTCGTTCGGGTCGGGACGGAGGGGGCCAAGACGCTCCTCGACGCCGCCTGGGCGGCCGGCGTTCGTCGCGCCCTGTGGCTGGGCGGCGAGTCCCTCCGCCTCACCGAGCATCCCGCCGTCTCGCGCATGGTCGCGGTCTACGCCAGCACGCCGCTGGCCCCGTCACCGGACGCGGTTCGCCGCCTCGCCGGCAGCGTCGCCCTGGTCCACTCCCCTCGCGCCGCCGAGCGGCTCCGGCACGTGCTTGCCGAAGCCGGAGTGGCCCTCTCCGCCCTGCGGCTCGCCGCGATCAGCCCCGCGGCTGCCGAGGCGGCCGGAGACGGCTGGGACGCGGTCGCCGTCGCCGCGGTTCCCACCGATCCGGCGCTGGTTGCGGCTGCAATCCGCCTCGCCGATTGACCGCGCGCACCGCCGCGAGGATAAGGACGCCATGACGATGGAAACGGCGACCTCCGCCACGGGGGCTCCCCGCAAGCCGCGCGGGAACACCATGCTGTGGATCGCGCTCCTCGCCTTTGTGCTCGGATTGGCGGCCATGGCCGGCCTGGTCCACCGCTTCGGCGCCTGGATCGGCCTTGGTCCCGCGGCCACCCCACCTGTGGTCCAGAGCACGCCGCTGCCTGCCACCCCGCAGAACGCCGCCCCGCCGGCGCAGCGCCCGGCCGACATCGCCACGCTCTCGCAGCGCGAGCAGGTGCTCGCCGCACACATCGCGGAGCTCGAGGCGCGGCTCGCCAATGTCGACACCAGCTCGCGGGTCGCCTCCGGCTTCGCGACCCGCGCCGAGGGGCTGCTGGTCGCCTTCGCCGCGCGCCGCGCGCTCGATCGCGGCCTGGCGCTCGGCTATATCGAGGACCAGCTGCGCCAGCGTTTCGCCGCGGCCGAGCCGCAGGCGGTGGCGACCGTCATCGCCGCCGCGCGCCAGCCGGTGACGCTGGAAGACCTCCGCCTTGCCCTCGGTACGATCGCGCCCAAGCTCTCGGGCGGCGGTCCGGACGAAAGCTGGTGGCAGGGCATCCGCCGCGAACTGTCGCAGCTGATCATCATCCGCCAGGATGCGAGCCCCAGCATGCTGCCGGCCGACCGGCTCGCCCGCGCGCGCCGGCGACTGGACGCCGCCCAGGTCGAAGGCGCGCTGGCCGAAATCGCGCGCATGCCCGGTGCCGCCAATGCGCAAAGCTGGATGGATGCGGCCCGCCGCTACATCGCCGCGCGCCAGGCTCTGAATGCGATCGAGACGGTGGCGATCCAGGGCGGCGGCACCTTGTCCGTGCCGCCGGCGCCGCTTCCGGTGTCGCCCGCCACCCAGCCCGCAGCGGACGAAGCGGCGCCGGCCGCTTCCGATCCCGTCCAGGACGACGAAGCCGGCTTGAACCAGACCGGCGCCTGAAGAAGGAGGCGGCAATGGCCGACATGGGCCGGTTCGACTGGGCAGACCCCTTCGGGCTCGACGCGCAGCTGACCGACGAGGAACGACTCGTCCGCGACACCGCCCAGGCCTATGCCCAGGACAAGCTGCTGCCGCGGGTCACCCAGGCCTATCTGAACGAAGACTTCGACCGCGGCATCCTGCACGAGATGGGGGCTCTGGGCCTGCTCGGCGCGACCATTCCGGCCGAATATGGCGGCGCCGGCCTCGGCTATGTCTCCTACGGCCTGGTCGCGCGCGCGGTGGAGGCGGTGGACTCCGGCTATCGCTCGGCGATGAGCGTGCAGTCGAGCCTCGTGATGCACCCGATCCACGCCTATGGCTCGGAAGCGCAGCGGCGGCAGTACCTGCCGAACCTCGCCAGCGGCGAATGGGTCGGCTGCTTCGGCCTCACCGAGCCCGATGCCGGCTCAGACCCCGGTGGCATGCGCACCCGCGCAGAGGCGATCGATGGCGGCTATCGCCTGTCGGGTACCAAAACCTGGATCACCAACGCGCCGATCGCGGACGTGTTCGTGATCTGGGCGAAGTCCGATGCGCATGGCGGCAAGATCCGCGGCTTCCTGCTGGACAAGGGGCTCGAGGGCCTGTCCGCGCCCAGGATCGAGGGCAAACTGTCGCTGCGCGCCTCGGTCACCGGTGAGGTCGTCATGGACGGTGTCGAAGTCGGCGAGGACGCGCTGCTTCCCGATGTCGAGGGGCTGAAAGGGCCGTTCGGCTGCCTCAACCGCGCCCGCTACGGCATCGGCTGGGGCGCGATGGGCGCGGCCGAGGCGTGCTTCCACGCGGCGCGCACCTATACGCTCGATCGGCACCAGTTCGGCGTGCCCCTCGCCTCCAAGCAGCTGGTGCAGATCAAGCTCGCCGACATGGAGACGGAGATCGCGCTCGGCCTTCAGGCGGCGCTGCGCTGCGGCCGCATGTTCGATGACGGCACCCTCGCGCCCGAGGCGATCTCGCTGCTCAAGCGCAACAACTGCGGCAAGGCGCTGGCCATCGCCCGGGTCGCCCGCGACATGCACGGCGGCAACGGCATCTCCGCCGAATTTCACGTGCTGCGGCACGCGATCAACCTGGAGACCGTGAACACCTATGAAGGCACGCACGACGTCCACGGCCTGATTCTGGGCCGCGCGATCACGGGGATCGCGGCGTTCTAATCGGGCCCGAGATTCCGCCTCTCCATTCCTCTCGAGTAGGGATCGAGCTTGTCGAGAGCCCGTATCGAGAGAGCCGCGAGCACTAACCTCTCGATACGCCATCTCGACAAGCTCGATGGCTACTCGAGGCGAACGGTAAGAGGGGAAGATCGAGAGGCCCACCCCGACTGTTGATCCGTCATCCCGTTCTACCCTGTCCTACTCGGCTCCGCGCTGGCACACCGAGTCGCGTGGTCAGGAAAGGGCAGGTCAAAGATGCGTTCGAGCCTCAACTTCCTCAACTTCGTCCCAGACTGGCACGCTCATTCGATTCGCGTCAGCCCCTGTGCGTATCGCCGCTGGCGCTCCGCATAGTCGTCCGCCGAGCGGCGCAGGCGGGCGATCGCCACCTCGTCCAGGCTCCGCACCACCCGCGCGGGGCTGCCCACGATCAGGCTGCCCGGCGGGAAGACCTTGTCCTCCGTCACCAGCGCCCCCGCCCCCACCAGCGATCCGGCGCCGATGACCGCGCGATTGAGCACGATCGCCCCCATGCCGATCAGCACATCGTCCTCGATCGTACAGCCGTGAAGGATCGCATGATGGCCGACGGTCACCCCCGCCCCAACCGTCAGCGGGCTTCCCGGATCGGAATGGAGCATCGCCCCTTCCTGAATGTTGGTGCGGTCGCCGATCAGGATCGGCGTGTTGTCGGCACGAATCACGGCACCGAACCAAACGCCCACCTCGCGCCCCAGCCGCGCGTCGCCGATCACGTCGGCCGAGGGTGCGACCCAGCTCGATCCGTCCTCGGGCAGCTGCGGCGCCAGCCCGTCGATTGCGTAGAGCGGCATGCGTCCCCCTCAGCCCGTTCGCGCGATCAGCGCCTGTGCGGCCGCGGGCGCGCGTACCTTGGCGCCATTGATGCAGAAGACGAAGGTGTCGCGCGGCTCCACCGGCGGCGGCGCGGCGTCGACATAAGGCAGCCCTTCCGGCACCCCGCCCGCAGCCCAGGTCTGCGCGGCCTTGGCCCAGCGGTCGAGCGCTGCGGGCGCATAGCCCTCCGGTTCCGCCTCCTCGGCCGCTTCCAGCCGCGCATAGACGAAGTCGGCGGTCACATCGGCGATCGCGGGATAGTTCGCCGAATCGGCGAACACGATCGCCACATGCGCATCGCGCGCCATCGCCACGAAATCCGGTACCGCGAAGCTTGCATGACGCACCTGCACCGCATGCCGCAGCGCCACGCCCTCATGCTTCTCGGGCAGCAGCCGCAGGAACGCAGAAAAATCCTCTGCATCGAACTGCTTGGTGGCCATGAACTGCCACAGGATCGGCCCGAGCTTGTCCCCGAGTTCGAGAATCCCCTGGTTCAGGAACCGCTGGATCGATTCGCCCGCTTCCGCGAGCACCTTGCGATTCGTGACATAGCGCGATCCCTTGACCGCGAAGACGAAGCCATCGGGTGCCGTCTTGGCCCAGCTGGCGAAGCTCGCCGGCTTCTGGCTGCCGTGATAGGTCGCGTTGATCTCGATCGCAGCGAGCGCGCGCGACGCGAACTCCAGCTCGCGCTTCTGCGCCAGCCCCTCCGGATAGAAGGTGCCGCGCCACGGCGGAAAGCTCCATCCGCCGATCCCGACCCGCACCGTGGCGCTGCTGTTCGTCATGCCGCTCTCCTGCACCGCTGGAATGCGGAGCTAGGACGCGGCAAGAGGACGGCGCAAGCCGTTCCGGCTAATGCCGGTATCGCATCGATGCTGGTGAATGGGTCCACCTCTTGGTGGACGACTGGAGCGGGCGAAGGGATTCGAACCCTCGACCCCAACCTTGGCAAGGTTGTGCTCTACCCCTGAGCTACGCCCGCTCTCTGGCGTTTCGCCGGTGTGCCCCGGCGAGGTGGGGCAACTAGCAGCGACTTTTAGACCCGACAACCCCCTTCTTGCACTTTTTCGAAAAGACTTGGCCTGCCGCATCCCAGCGCCCACATAGGCGACCGAAACTGACCGCAATCGCAACAGGAGCACGCCTTGGCCACGCTTGGACTGTCCGCCGCCGAGAAGGAGGCCGTGGAAGCCTTCCGCCGCGACGTCGTCGAACCGTCGATGACCAAGCTGGTGATCATCGATTTCTGGGCGGAATGGTGCGGGCCGTGCAAGGCGCTCGGCCCCGTGCTCGAAAAGGTCGCCGCCGCCTATGCCGACAAGGGCGTGGTGCTGGCCAAGATCGACACCGACAAGAACCAGTTCATCGCCTCGCAATTCCAGGTGCGGTCGATCCCCACCGTCTATGCGATGTTCCAGGGCCAGCTGGTCGCCGACCTCACCCAGGCGCGTACCGAGAGCCAGCTCAAGGGCATGCTCGACCAGATCCTGCGCCAGCTGCCGGTGGAGCCCGGTGCCGCGGGCGAAGATGCCGGTGCCGATATCGAGCCCCTCGTCCAGATGGGCGAGGAGGTTCTCGCCGGCGGCGATGCCGAGCGGGCGCTGTCGATTTTCGATCAGGTTGCCGAGATTGCCCCCGAGCATGCCGGCGTCGCCATCGGCCGCGTCCGTGCGCTGATGGCGCTCGGCCGCAACGAGGAGGCAGAGGCCGCGATCGCTGCCCTTCCTGCCGAGGCCGCGAAGAACCCGGAGGTCGAGCGCGCCCGTGCCGCCCTTGCGCTGGCGCGCGAAGCGCAGCCGGTGGACGATCTCGCCGGCCTGGCCGCCGAGGTGGCCGCCAATCCGGAGGAGCTCGACGCGCGCTTCCGGCTCGCCGGCGGGCAGATGGCGGCAGGCGACCGCGATTCGGCCGCAGCCACGCTGCTGTCGATCATCGCTGCCGACCGCGAATGGAACGAGGGCGCTGCCCGCCAGCAGCTGTTGAAGCTCTTCGAAGCCGTCGGCTTGGAAGACCCGTGGGTATCGGCACAGCGCCGCAAGCTCTCCGCCGTCCTGTTCGGCTGAGCGAATGGCGACCCGCGTCTCGATCTTCCCGCTTTCGGGCGCGCTGCTGTTTCCAGGCATGCACCTGCCGCTGCACATCTTCGAGCCGCGCTACCGGGCGATGGTGTCCGACGCCCTCGCCCGCGATCGGCGGATCGGCATGATCCAGCCGCGCGGGGACGGCGAGCGCCCGGCGTTGTTCGGCATGGGCTGCGTCGGCCAGATCATCGACGTGGAGGCGTTGCCCGACGGCCGCTTCGACATCGTGCTGGAAGGCCTTGCGCGCTTCCGCGTGCTCCAGGAGCTCGATGTGGCGACCCCATTCCGGCAGGTGGAGGCGGAACTGCTTCCGAACCAGCCCAGCGGCACGCTCGCGATCGCAGAGCGCGCCTCGCTGGAGATGGAGTCCCGCCGCTTCGCCGAGGTGCAGGGCTATGCGGTCGACTGGGAATCGGTGTCGCGCCTCGACGACGAGACGCTGGTGAACGGCATCGCCCAGATCGCACCGTTCGATCCCGCGTCCAAGCAGGCGCTGCTGGAGGCGGACACGCTGTCGGGACGCGCAGAACTGATCGTGCAGCTGATGCAGTTCTTCGGCCGGCACGGCGACGAAGAAGGCAGGACCCTGCAATGATCAAGACGCTCGACCCCTGGCTGCTCTCGATCCTGGTGTGCCCGGTAACGCGCACGCCGCTGCGCTGGGACGAGGATGCGCAGGAACTCATCTCGGAGGCGGCAGGGCTCGCCTATCCCGTCCGCGACGGCGTCCCCGTCATGCTGGTCGAGGAAGCCCGCCCGCTCGACGCATGAGCGACGCGGACCTGAGCGGCGTCTGGCTCGGCATCTTCAACTATCCCGAGGATCTGCCGGCCACCAGCTTCCGCGCGACGCTCACGGACACGGGCGGACGGCTGGGCGGCACCATCGAGGAGATCGACGCGGTGATCCTGGTCGGGCGCCACCTCACCTCCGCGGTCGACGGCACCCGCGATGGCCGGGCGGTGCGCTTCACCAAATTCTACGCGCCCGTGAGCGAGGACTATGACGTTGTCGAATATCGCGGGACGGTGAACGCGGAAGGCGACGAGATCACCGGCAGCTGGCAGGTACCCGGCGCCTGGGGCGGAAGCTTCATCATGACGCGGCCGCAAGCGGCGCCCGCACAGGCCGAGCAACGCGACGCGGCGGAACGGTAGCCGCTCCTTTGAACCAACCGTGCTCCTGCGCAGGCAGGAGCCCAGGGTTACTGATCGCTGCGTTCGTGGCTCTGGGCTCCTGCCTGCGCAGGAGCACGGGTACCGCAGTGTCAGGCCAGCTCGCCCTGCAACAGCTTCGGCAGCTGCCCCGTCTCGCCGCGGGCCTCGGCCATGAAGCGCGCCTTGAGCGGCGGGATGCGATCGACCGCGGAGAGCCCGAACCGGCGCACCGCGCTCGCGGTCTTGCCGGGAATTCCGAACAGCCGGGTGAGCCCGTCCGTCGCCGTCGCCACCGCCAGCGTGTCGAGCCCGCGCCAATGGCCGTAGCGCTTGAGCAGGTGCGGGTCGCCCAGGTCCATGCCCAGCCGCTTGCCCTCGACCAGCACCTCCACCAGCGCGGCCACGTCGCGCAGCCCCAGGTTGAGTCCCTGTCCGGCGATCGGGTGGATGCCGTGCGCCGCGTCGCCCACCAGCGCCAGCCGGTCGGCGGTGATCGTCGCGGCATGGTGGAAGCCGAGCGGATAGCTCGATCGCGGCGACAGCGGCCCCAGATGCCCCAGGAACCCGCCCATCCGCTTGGATGCCTCGGCCAGCCAGCCGCGATCCGACAGCTTGAGCAGCCCCGGCGCGTCCTTGGCATCGACCGTCCAGACGATCGCCGAACGATGGCCGTTGGCGTCGTCGTTCATCGGCAGGATCGCGAACGGACCCGCCGGATAGAAGATCTCGTAGGCGACGTTCTCGTGGCTGTGCTCGTGGTTGAGCGTCGCGATCATCGCGACATGGTCATAGCTCCAGCGCGCCGTCCGGATCCGCGCTGCCTCGCGCGTCGGGGAATTGCGCCCCTCGGCCGCAATCAGCAGCGGCGCGGTGAGCGTATCGCCCTTGTCGGTCACCACCGTCACCCCGTTGGGGCCCCGGTCGACCGACACCGCACGCGTGCGCATCCGCAGGTCCACGCCCGGCGCGGCCTCTGCCGCCTCCAGCAGCGCGCGGCGGATCGCCTTGTTCTCGTACATGACGCCGAGCGGCGGCGCGTCGGCATCGGGAACGAAGTCGAGCGCGCCGGGTGCCAGACCGTCGGTCGCGCGGATCGCCCGGATCGGGCAGCCCTTGCCCTCCAGCTGCTGCGCGATGCCCAGCGCCTCGAACATGCGATGACTCGCGCTTGCGATCGCCGAGGCGCGGCCGTCGAAGCCGGGGGCGAGGATCACCGCCGGATCGGCGGGATCGATCACGATCGCGGTGAGGCCATGGGCGGCGAGTGCGACGGCGAGCGTGCTGCCCACCAGTCCGCCGCCGAGGATAAGGACGTCCGCTTGCTGCATGGCCGCCGGTGTAGTGCGGAAAGCCGCCCGCGCAAAGGGCCGGGCCGATTGCCGCCGCCTTGACGGCGGAGTCGGCGCGCGCGATGCATCTTGCCGGTTTTTCTAAGATATTCGAGCGGGAAGAAGGTCATGGCCAGCCAGGCGCAACCGATGGTGTGGCGCGACGCGATGCGCGCGGGGGCCGTTCGCAGCGGTGCGATGATCGGCGCAGCGGCGCTGTTCGTGCTGATGCTGCTCGTCGCGGTGGCGCTGGTCACCTATCACCCGAGCGACCCGTCGCTGAACACCGCCGCCGGTGCCACCATCGGCAATCGCGTGGGCGCACCCGGTGCCTATGTCGCGGACCTGCTGCTGACGATCTTCGGCGTGGCGGTCGGGCTGCTGATTCCGCTCGGCATCATCATCGCGGTCCGCCTGTGGCGCGACGTGCCCGTCGGCCGCTGGGGCGCGATGCTGCGCGATTGCGTGCTGGGCGTCGCGCTGATGGGCACTGCCCTCTCCTTCGTCTCGCACGAGGCGGTGACGGCGCTCCCCGGCGGCTGGGGAGGCGTGGTCGGCTGGTCGCTCGCCTCGCTCCTCCAGGCGTTGATCGGGTTCCTTCCCGATGCAACGGCGGTGCTGTGGACCCAGCGGGTCGTGGGCCTTCTGGTCGGCGTAGCAGGCGTGGTGCTGTGGGGCCGCGGCATGACGATCGAGCTGCCCGCCGGCGCGCTCCGCCTGCCCCGCCGCAGCGCCGCCGCGGACCTGGTCGACGGCGAGGACGAGGAAGAGGCGATGCCGCTCGCCGGCAGCCGCCGCATTGCGGTCGATCCCGACGACGCCGAAGACCTTCCCTTCGAGCCCCGCCCACGCAAGCTCGCGGAGCCCGAACGCCGCCCGCCGCCGACGATCGAGGACCGCGTCGCCGCGCCCTCGCCGGCCGCGCAGCCCAAGTCGACGCAGCAGTCGCTCGACCTGAGAGACAATTTCGAGCTGCCGTCGATCGAGCTGCTCGCCCCGCCCCCGCCCAACAGCGGCC
The DNA here is from genome assembly GCF_022346685.1 of Sphingomonas sp. ACRSK. Taxonomy (NCBI): domain Bacteria; kingdom Pseudomonadati; phylum Pseudomonadota; class Alphaproteobacteria; order Sphingomonadales; family Sphingomonadaceae; genus Sphingomonas; species Sphingomonas sp. ACRSK. Next base: position 188,502 of record NZ_JAKRNR010000001.1, read on the forward strand.
CTTCGGTGGACAAGGCGGCATTGGAGCGCAACGCGCGCCTGCTCGAAAGCGTGCTGGACGACTTCAACGTCAAGGGCGCGATCGTGAAGGTCTCGCCGGGCCCCGTCGTCACCATGTATGAGCTGGAACCGGCGCCGGGCATCAAGGCGAGCCGCGTGATCCAGCTTGCCGACGACATCGCGCGCAACATGTCGGCGATCTCCGCCCGTGTCGCCACCATCCCCGGCCGCACCGTGATCGGCATCGAGCTGCCGAACGCGCGCCGCGAGACGGTGAACCTGCACGAACTGATGGCGAGCCAGAGCTTCGCCGACCAGAATGCGCAGCTGCCGATCGTGCTGGGCAAGAACATCGCCGGCGATCCTGTCGTCGCCGATTTGGCCCCCATGCCGCACTTGCTGGTCGCCGGCACCACCGGCTCGGGCAAGTCGGTGGGCCTGAACTGCATGATCCTGTCGCTGCTCTACCGGCTGACGCCGAACCAGTGCCGGATGATCATGATCGACCCCAAGATGCTGGAACTCAGCATGTACAAGGGCATCCCCCACCTGCTCGCCGACGTGGTGACCGATCCGCCCAAGGCGGTGCGCGCGCTCAAATGGGCGGTCGAGACGATGGAGGACCGCTATCGCATGATGGCGTCGGTCAACGTCCGTTCGCTGGGCAGCTTCAACGAAAAGGTCCGCGCCGCCAAGGCCAAGGGGCAGAAGCTCGGGCGCAAGGTCCAGACCGGCTACCACCCGGAAACCGGGCAGCCGATGTACGAGGAGGAGACGCTCGACCTGCAGCCGCTGCCGCAGATCGTGGTGATCGTCGACGAGCTCGCCGACCTGATGATGACCGCGGGCAAGGAAGTCGAGTTCCTGATCCAGCGCCTGGCGCAAAAGGCCCGCGCCGCCGGCATCCACCTGATCATGGCGACGCAGCGCCCGTCGGTCGACGTCATCACCGGCGTCATCAAGGCGAACCTGCCGACCCGAATCTCCTTCCACGTCACGTCCAAGATCGATTCGCGCACCATCCTGGGCGAGCAGGGCGCCGAGCAGCTGCTGGGCCGCGGCGACATGCTCTACATGCCCGGCGGCAAGCAGCTCGCGCGCGTTCACGGCCCGTTCGTGTCCGACGACGAGGTGCAGGCCGTGGCCGACTTCTGGCGCTCGCAGGGCGAGCCCGACTACATCGACGCGGTCACCAACGATCCCGGCGAGGACGGCGGCTTCAGCCTGGATGGTGCCCCCACCGGCGACGACAGCCCCGAGGACCAGCTCTATCGCAAGGCGTGCCAGCTCGTAGCCGAGAGCCAGAAGGCTTCTACCTCCTGGCTGCAGCGCCAGTTGCGCGTCGGCTACAACTCGGCCGCCCGCTTGATCGAGCGCATGGAGAAGGAAGGGCTCGTCTCGCGTCCGGACCATGTCGGCCGGCGCGAGGTGCTGATGGATCCGGACGGCAGGCCACTGGCCTGAGGCGGCGGCAATCCGGCTGAACGCCAGGAAACCGGCGAGTTCACGACGCGTTCAATCCCCCACGCCTAATCCTGGCCCCATGATCTGGAGACGACCCATTCGCTTTCTCGCCCCCGCCGCCGCGATCGCGCTTGCCGCGCCCGTCGCCGTGCACGCGCAGGCCCCTGTCACGCTCGCGACCGTGCAGCAGCATCTGGCGCAGACCAACTCGATGACGGCCGCGTTCACCCAGACCGACCGCGCGGGCAAGGTGCTGACCGGAACGCTGACCCTCAAGAAGCCCGGCAAGATCCGCTTCCAATATGAGAAGGGCGTGCCGATCCTGGTGGTGTCGGACGGCAAGTCCTTGTACTTCCTGGATTATCAGGTCGGACAGAAGCAGCGTTGGCCGATCGGGAACTCGCCGCTCGGCATCCTGCTCGATCCGTCGCGCGACGCATCGCGCTATGCCCGCGTGCTTCCGGAGAGCGACTCCCGCGTCGTGAGCGTCGAGGCCTATGATCCCAAGCATCCGGAATATGGCCGAATCACCCTGATCTTCGCGCGCAACGCCTCGGCACCCGCCGGGCTGATGCTCCAGGGCTGGGTGACGCTCGACGCGCAGAACAACCGCACGACGATCCGCTTGTCCAACCAGCGGTTCAACGTGCCGGTCGCGGACAGCGCGTTCCGCTTCAACGAGCCGCGCCGCGGCACCAACCGCCGCTGAACGAATTCTTTCGATCCATTCATTCTGGCGACAGCTTTCACCCTTTAGAGGGTGTCTTGCGGAGTTGAGGCGCGTCCGGGATTTTCCCCCCTGTTGCCCGGGTTCTCAATTCCTGCCTGCGTGACGAACGCTAGGTCGGCCCTCGTTCCATGCCCCCGGAACGAGGGCCTTTCCATTTCTGCGACAAACGCGCCGCGCTCTGGCGCCTTCCGGTCCCCATCGCTACATCGCGGGCGATGACTGCGCCTCTTTCGATCGCCTCGTGGAACATCAACTCGGTTCGTTTCCGGATGGAGATCGTCGAGCGGTTCCTGCGGGAAATTTCGCCCGATATCCTGTGTCTTCAGGAAACCAAGGTGGTGAACGAGGATTTCCCGCACGCACCGTTCCGTGCCCTCGGTTACACCCATATCGCGATCAACGGCCAGCGGATGCACCATGGCGTCGCGATCCTCAGCCGCGTGCCGCTGGTGGAGGACGACCGGCTCGACTGGCAGGCCAATGGCGAGGCGCGGCACATCGGCGTGCGCCTGGAAAACGGGCTTCGGCTCGAGAACGTCTACATCCCCGCCGGCGGTGACGTGCCGGACCGGGAGGTGAACCCCAAGTTCGGCCAGAAGCTCGATTTTCTGGAACGGATGACGCGCTGGTCGGAAGGCTTGTCCGGCATTCCCACGCTGCTGGTCGGCGACTTCAACGTCGCCCCGCTCGAAAGCGACGTCTGGAGCCACAAGGCACTGCTCGACGTGGTGAGCCATACGCCGATCGAGATCGAGGCGCTGGCGCGCCTACAGGCGGCGAACGACTGGGTAGACCTTGGTCGCCACTTCGCACCGGCCCCCGAGCGGCTGTTCACCTGGTGGAGCTATCGCGCAAAGGATTGGGCAGCCTCCGATCGCGGCCGCCGGCTCGATCACATGTGGGCGAGCCGCGACATCGCTGCCAAGGCCACCGGCCACAAGGTGTTCGAGCATTGCCGCAGCTGGCTGAAGCCCAGCGACCATATCCCGATCCTCACCGAGTTTGCGCTTTGACCGACCCTCGCGCCGTTGCCCGCGCGATCGACGCGCTGCGTCGGGGCTGGCCCGTTGCGATCCGCGGCGCCGAGGCAGCCATCACCGTGCTGGCAATCGAGACCGCCGACCCGCTGCGGCTCGCCGCCTTTGATCCGGATGCAACCGCGTCCGTACTGCTCTCCGCCGGTCGCGCCGGCACGCTGAAGCTCGCCAACCAGCGCGACGCCGCCGTTCCGGATTCGCCGGTGCTGGTTGACCGCGCACCTTGGCTCGACTTCGCGGCCGCGACCGCGCTCGCCGATCCGCAGCTCGACCTTGCAACTCCCCTCAAGGGTCCGTTCCACGCGATCCCACTCCCCTCGCCTGATGCCGCGCAGACCGCGTTGCAGCTCGCGCGGCTGGCGGGGGTGCTGCCCGCCTTCTTCCTTCGTTTAGGCCAGGAGACCGGCGCGGAAGCCGTGACGCCCGCGGACGTCGCAGCGCATGAGGATCCCGCCCGGCTCGCCATTGCCACCCGCGCGCGCCTGCCGGTTGCCGGTGCGGAGATGGCCGAGATCGTCGCCTTCCGGACGCCGGAGTCGCCCGGCGAGCATATCGCGCTGCTGATCGGCACGCCCGATGGTCAGCCGCCGCTGGTGCGACTGCACAGCGAATGCCTGACCGGGGATGCGCTCGGCAGCCTCAAGTGCGACTGCGGTCCCCAGCTGGACGCGGCGATCGCCGCGATTGCGGAGAGTGGCTGGGGAATCCTGCTCTATCTGCGCCAGGAGGGACGCGGCATCGGCCTGGTCAACAAGCTGCGTGCTTATGCGCTTCAGGACCAGGGGTTTGACACGGTGGACGCCAACACGCGGCTGGGCTTCGCCATCGACGCCCGCGATTTCCGCACCGCCGGACGCATGCTCCAGCTGCTCGGCCAGCGGCAGATCCGCCTGCTGACCAACAATCCGGCCAAGGTTGCCGCGCTCGAGGCCGCCGGGGTTACGGTCGCCGAGCGCGTGCGCCATGCGCTCCCGCCCAATCCCCATAACGAACGCTATCTCGCCACCAAACGCGATCGCACCGGCCACCAGCTATAAGCTTAGGCTGAGGCGAACCGCCTCAGATCACGTCACCGCTCAGCCGCTGGCAGACCATGTCGAGCTGATCGAGAGTCGAATAGCTGATCGTCAGCGTGCCACCCTTTTCCCCATGCGCGATGCGCACGTTGAGCCCGAGCGCGTCACCCAGCTGCTGCTCGAGCGCCAGGATGTCGGCGTCTCCGTCGGTTGCGTTGCCACCGCCCCGGCTGCCCCGCGGCTGCGCGCCGCCGAGCGGCTGTGGCTTGGCTTCGCGGGCGAGCCGTTCGGTTTCGCGCACCGATAGACCCTTGGCGATCACGCGATCCGCAAGCGCTTCCGGATCGGGCGCACCGATGATCGCGCGGGCGTGGCCCATGCTCAGCTGCTGGGACACCACCAGCTGCTGCACCGGTGCCGGCAGGTCGAGCAGCCGCAGCAGGTTCGCGATGTGGCTGCGCGACTTGTGCACCAGCTTCGCCAGCGCATCCTGGGTATGGCCGAACTCGCCGATCAGCTTGCGATAGGCATCCGCCTCTTCGATCGCGTTGAGATCCTGCCGCTGGATGTTCTCGACGAGAGCGATTTCCATCGTCTCTGCGTCGCTCAGCTCCCGGACCAGCACCGGAACCTCATGCAGCCGGGCTCGCTGCGCCGCCCGCCAGCGGCGCTCGCCGGCGACGATCTGATATTCCTTGCCGTGCGGTCGCACGACGATGGGCTGGATCAGGCCGCGCAACGCGATCGAGGCGGCCAAATCATCGAGGGCCGCTTCGTCGAAGTGCCGCCGCGGCTGATCGGGGTGCGGGACCATCGCCGTCACGGGAAGCAGCCGGACGCCGCTCGGCTGTCGCTCCACGCCCGAGACCGGCGCCTCGCGCGTGCTGTCTCCCAGCAGCGAACTCAGCCCGCGGCCAAGACCCGGGCGCGGCTTGCGGGCGGGTGCAGTGTTGTCGGTCATGCGGCCTCCGCGAGCTTTGGCAGGCGACCGATCACTTCGCGTGCCAGGGCGATGTAGGCTTCGGAACCAGCACAGCGGTGATCGTAGATCAACGCCGGCATGCCATGGCTGGGTGCTTCCGACAGGCGGACGTTGCGCGGGATCACCGTGTCGAACACGACCTTGCCGAGCACCGAGCGGACGTCGTCCGATACTTGGTCGGTCAGGCGGTTACGCCTATCGTACATCGTCAGCACGACGCCCAGGATCGACAGGCCCGGATTGAAGCGGCCACGGATCTGCTCGACGGTGGTGAGCAGCTGGCTCAATCCTTCCAGCGCGAAGAACTCGCATTGCAGCGGCACGAGAAGCGCATGCGCCGCCACCATCGCGTTGACGGTGAGCAGCCCCAGGGAAGGCGGGCAATCGACGAGGATCACGTCCCAGCGCTCGCCACCGCGTTGCAGCGCGCGATCGAGGCGGTGGGTGCGTGCATCGAACTCGATCAGTTCGATCTCCGCACCCGACAGATCGACCGTCGCCGGCACGATGTCGAGGAGCGGAACCTGGGTCGGGATCGCCGCTTCCTGAAGCGTCGTATCGCCGAGCAACAGGTCATAGGTCGATCGCTCACGATCGTTGCGGCCGATGCCGAGCCCGGTCGAGGCGTTGCCCTGCGGGTCGAGGTCGAGCAGCAGGACTCGCAGTCCCGTGGCGGCGAGTGCCGTCCCGACGTTGATGGCGGTCGTCGTTTTGCCGACGCCGCCCTTCTGGTTGGCGATGGTGATGCAGATCATGCTGGGGTAATCCCGCGTGCAATCACGATGAGCGATTCCGGATCGGTGAGGCTGTGTTCCACGTGAAACAGACCTTGCCATGAACCGGTTAAGGCTTCCACCTCGGATCGTGCCGATCGCCCTTTCGGCAGCAGCCATAGCGTATCTCGATCGGTCAGGTGCGCCGCACCGCCGAACAATGATGGCAGTGCTGCGACCGCACGCGCGCTGACGATCGCCGCCGGTGGCTGCGGCGCGACGCTCTCTGCCCGCTTCTGTTCGACCCGAACATTCGACAGGCCCAGCGCATCGGCAGCGTCCCGCAGGAAGCTCGCCCGCTTCTGCCGCGGCTCGACGAGCAGCGTGGGCGAGTCGCGCAGGATCGCCACGACCATGCCGGGGAAACCGCCCCCCGTGCCGATGTCGATCCAGAGCCCTTCCCTGCGTTCGGCCAGTTCGACCAGCTGCGCGGAGTCCAAGCCGTGGCGGAACCACAGATTCGGAAGCGTGGATGCGGCCACCAGATTTTGCCGCCCGCTCTCCTCGCGCACGATCTCCAGAAAGCGCGCGACGCGCTCCACGCGCGTGGCGTCATAGCGGTCGGCGAACCAGCTGCGGGCTTCGTCTTCGGTCATCACGCAACCACCTTTCGGGCATGGACCAGCACCGCAGCAAGCGCGGCCGGCGTCACCCCGCGCACGCGCGACGCGGCGCCAAGCGTCGTGGGTCGGGCGGTCGACAGACGTTGCACCATCTCGGCCGACAGTCCGGGCACCGCCGCATAGCCGAAGCCTTCGGGTAGATGGATGTGGTCGTTGGCCCGCATCTCCGCGAGCTCCGCCTGCTGCCGCTCGATGTACGGGGCATAGCGCGCGTCTTCGACTGCTTCGGCGAGCAGCGCGTCGGGAGTTGCCTCAAGCCCCTCCGGCAGCAACTGCTCAAGCGTGACGCCGGGGAAGCGCAGCCATTCGCGAACGCTGCGCACGGCACCGTCCTGGCTCACCTGCCCGCCATTCGCTGCAACCATGCTAGCCGACAGTCGCGTGTCAAAGCACTGTTCCAGCTCCGCGCGCCCCGCGGCACGGGCACGTACCCAGGCGAGCCGCTCCGGTCCCAACAGACCCGCCGCCTCCGCGATTGCTGAAAGACGTGTCGGGGCGTTGTCGGCGCGCAGGGTCAGCCGATACTCGGCGCGCGCCGTGAGCATACGATAGGGCTCGCTCACACCCTGGAGCACCAGGTCATCGACCATCACGCCGATGTAGCTGGACGCGCGATCGAGCAGCAGCGGCGCCAAATCACAAGCATAGGCAGCAGCGTTGGCGCCGGCGACCAGCCCCTGCCCCGCAGCCTCCTCATAGCCGGTGGTGCCATTGATCTGCCCGGCACAGAAGAGCCCCGGCATCGCCCCCAGGGCCAGTCGCGGATCGAGGGCGCGCGGATCGACATAATCATATTCGACCGCATAGCCGGGGGTGACGATACGGGTATGCGACAACCCCGGAATGCTCCGGATCATCGCCTCCTGCACATCGACCGGCAGCGACGTCGAGATGCCGTTCGGGTACACCAAGGGAGTGTCGAGCCCTTCCGGTTCCAGGAAGATCTGGTGCCCGTCCCGATCGCCGAAGCGATGCACCTTGTCCTCGATCGAGGGGCAGTAGCGCGGACCGGGCGCCCCGATCGCGCCGCTGAACAGCGGTGACCGATCCAGACCGCTCCGAATGATCGCATGTGTCTCTTCGGTCGTGCGGCTGACCGCGCAGAACAGCTGCGGCAGCACCCGGCCGGACTGCATCGGCGACATGGTCCAAGGCTCGGCATCCGACGGCTGTTCGTCGAGCGCCGCCCAGTCGATCGTACGTCCGTCGAGCCGCGGCGGCGTCCCGGTCTTCAACCGTTCCATCGGCAACCCGAGGTCGCGCAGCTGCACGCCCATGACGGTCGCCGCGCGTTCCCCAACGCGGCCGCCCTCCTCGCGCTCTTCCCCGCGAAAGATCCGCCCGGCCAGGAACGTCCCCGTCGCGAGCACCACCGCGCGCGCACTCAGCCGCGTACCATCTGCAAGCAACAGGCCGGCAACGCTTCCCTGCTGCACGAGCAACTCTTCCGCCTCGCCCTCGATCAGGGTCAGGTTCGACTGCGCACGAAGCATCGCCTGGATCGCCGCCGCGTAGCGAATACGGTCGGCCTGAACGCGTGGACCCTGCACGGCAGCACCCTTGCTGCGGTTGAGCATCCGGTAGTGAATTGCCGCCTGATCGGCCGCGCGCGCGATGAGCCCGTCGAACGCGTCGACCTCCCGGACGATGTGGCCCTTGCCCAACCCGCCAATCGCGGGGTTGCACGACATGGCCCCGAGCTTGGCGAGATCGAAGCTCAGCAGCGCCGTGCGCGCGCCACGACGGGCAGCCGCGGCTGCGGCCTCGGTGCCGGCGTGCCCGCCGCCCACCACGATCACATCGAATGGAGACATGCTCTTGCGCTACTGCGCCGCCGCGCAGCCGTCAAAGCGTTCCACGTGGAACACTCACTTGCCGATGCAGAACCGTCCGAACAGTGCGTCGAGCACGCCCTCGACATCCGCGCGGCCGGTCACGCGATCAAACGCTGCGCGTGCCCGGCGCAACTCCTCGGCAAGCAACAGCGGATCATGGTGCATGGCAGCATCGCCGAGCGCATCTGCAGCATCGCGGAGCAGATCCCGCTGCCGCCGATTGAGCGCCAGCATGTCCTCGCGCGGCAACAACCCGCGAGCCCTACGCTCCATCTCCGCCCAGAGCTCGGCGATGCCCCACCCCTGCGCGACCGAAAGGCCGATGCGACCCGAGGGTACCTCCGCCCGCCCCGGCAGGTCGGCACGCGGATGGAGCGCCAGCACCTCCACCCCTTCGATCGCTGGCGCCGGCTCGTCGGCAAGCCACAGCAGCAGATCGGCGCTGCGCATCGCCTCCTCCGCCCGCGCGATGCCGATCCGCTCGATCGGGTCGTCCGTCCGCTCTGCCAGCCCGGCCGTATCGGTCAGCCGCCAGGCGATCCCGTTGCGCACCACCGCCGCTTCGATGCGGTCGCGCGTGGTACCCGCGATCGGGGAAACGATCGCCGCCTCGCGATCGGCAAGTGCGTTGAGCAGCGTCGACTTTCCACTGTTGGGCGGCCCCGCGAGCACGACGCGGATGCCGTCGCGCAGACGCTCTACCGGAGGGGTCGCGAGCACCTCGGCCAGCTCGGCACCTAGCGCCTCGCATCCTGAGCGAACATCCTGAAGGGCGCCGATATCGTCGGCAACGTCGTCCTCATCGGCATGGTCGAGCATTGCCTCGACCTGCGCGGCGAGCATCAGCAGCCGATCCTGCCAACTCTCCACCTGCCGCCGAACCGCGCCTTCCGCAGTGGCAAGCGCCGCACGCCGCTGCGCCTCCGTCTCGGCCATCAGCAGGTCGCCCAGCCCCTCGGCCTCACTCAGATCCAGGCGGCCGTTGGCAAGCGCACGCCGCGTGAATTCCCCCGCCTCGGCGGGGCGCAGTCCGGGCTGGCGGGCAAGGCATCCCTCGACCGCCCGCACCACCGCACGCCCGCCGTGCAGGTGCAGCTCCACCAGGTCCTCGCCGGTCGCGGTGTGCGGTCCTGGGAACCACAGCAGCAGCGCACGATCCAGCAACCCGCCATCGGCCGGGTCGCGCAACGCCCGCAGCCCTGCGCGGCGCGGTGGCGGCAGCGTGCCGGCCAGCGCCTCCGCCGCAGCAACGGCATTCGGGCCGCTAATCCGAAGCAGCGCGATCGCGGCCGGGGGTTGGCCGCTCGATACCGCAAAGATCGTATCCATCGGCTCAGCCGGATCGGCTCGCCGTTTCGAACATCTTGCGCCAGAAGCTCATGCCGGCCTCCCCCATCGGTGCCCAATGGCGCATCAGCGTGTCCAGCATCTCCGGACTCGCCCCCTTTTCGAGCGACTCGCTCAGCATCGCGACATAGCGCTCGTGCACCGGCGTGAAGTCCGGCAAGCCCATGGCCCGCCGCGCCTCTTCCGGCGTGCAATCCACCTCGACGTTGATCTTCACTGGCTGTCTCCGCTTGAGGGCCCCGGCGCCATTGCCTAGCGTCCTGCTGCTATGCGCCGGACGCAGGCTTCCCTGCAAACGCCGCATCTTTCGAACCAAAGGAGCCTCCATGGCAACGATCACCATCGACACGCTCGACGGCACCAGCCAGTTCACCGCCTACCGCGCCGATCCGGCAGAAACGCCGCGTGCAGCGATCGTCGTGATCCAGGAGATCTTCGGCGTGAACGCCGGAATCCGTGCCAAATGCGACCGTCTGGCGGAACAGGGCTATCTGGCGGTCGCTCCGGATCTGTTCTGGCGGATCGCGCCCGCCGTGGACCTCAATCCCGATGTGCCGGAGCAGATGCAGCATGCGCTCGATCTGATGGGGCAGTTCGATCAGGACACCGCCATTGCGGACATCGAGGCAACGATCCGGTTGGCGCGAACGCTCGTTTCCGGCGGCAAGGTGGGTGCGATCGGCTTCTGCCTGGGCGGTCGGCTCGCCTATATGACGGCTGCGCGCACGGACGTGGATGCGAGCGTCGGCTATTATCCTGTCGGCATCGACGGACTGCTTGGTGAGAAGCACGCCATCGCCAGGCCGCTGATGCTGCACATTGCCGGAGCGGATCACTTCGTTCCTGCGGAAGTGCAGGCGGCGATGCACGCCGGCCTCGACGATCACCCCAAGGTCACGCTGCACGACTATCCGGGAGAGGATCACGGCTTCGCGACCGAGCTGGGCGACCGTCGCTCCGATGCCGCTGCGCGCCTGGCAGACGGTCGGACCGCCGCCTTCCTCGCTCAGGCGCTCGCCTGAAACGAAAAAGGGGCGGCCACCACGGCCGCCCCTCTCCTTCTTTTCCAGTCTCGGCCACTCAACCGAACAGTTGGAGCAGGCCGATATGGTGATCGGTGATGCCCTCGTAGATCATCTTCACCGCAACGTAGAGGATCACCGCCAACCCCACATAGGCGATCCAGCGATAGCGCTCGATGTACTTGGCGATGAGGTTTGCGGCGATGCCCATCAGCGCGACCGACAGCAGCAGGCCGATGATCAGGATGCCTGGATGATCGCGCGCCGCACCGGCCACCGCGAGCACGTTGTCGAGGCTCATCGAAACGTCGGCGACTGCCACCGCCCAGGCCGCTGCCGCAAAGCTCTTCGCCGGACGGATGCTCTCCGTCTCGTCGCCATAGACTTCAGGGGAGCCCGGGCCGCCGGCCGGCCGCAGCTCGCGCCACATCTTCCAGGCCACCCACAGCAGCAGCACGCCGCCTGCGAAGATCAGGCCGATGATCCCGAGCAGCCAGCTGACCACCAGCGCAAAGGCGATCCGCAGCACCAGCGCGGCGATGATGCCGATCAGGATGACCTTCTTGCGCTGTGCCACCGGCAAACCGGCCGCCAGCGCGCCCACGACGATCGCGTTGTCGCCAGCGAGCACCACGTCGATCATCAGGACCTGCAGGAACGCCGACAGCGCCGACGGCGAGCCGATGTTGCTGAAGTCCGAGATGATGTGGTTCCAGATCTCGGCCGGGGAGCCCGGCCCCGCTGGAACCGCCGTGGCGGCCACACTGAGGTGCGAAAGAAGGTCTAGCATTGCGAAATCCTAGTCTGCGGCTCTGCGAGCGCCTAGTCCGAACGACAGGCGCCGGCTTTTCCAGCAATGGTTCGTAACAATTCGTCGTCGCCAGGCGCCGGCGTGCGCCAAAAACGCGATCGGCCCGCGAGCCGACCGAACCCATCGGGTGACGGTCGGCCGGCGGGCCGGTCCGCTTGTCAAAAAAAGGAGCGCTTACTGGTTCATCGAGTCGAAGAAGTCCTCGTTGGTCTTCGAGTCCTTCATCTTGTCGAGCAGGAACTCCATCGCGTCGATGGTGCCCATCTGCATGAGGATGCGACGCAGCACCCACATCTTCGACAGCTTGGCCTTGTCGACCAGCAGCTCTTCCTTGCGGGTGCCCGACTTGCCGACGTCCAGCGCCGGGAAGATGCGCTTGTCCGCAACCTTGCGGTCGAGCACGATCTCGGAGTTGCCGGTGCCCTTGAACTCTTCGAAGATCACCTCGTCCATGCGGCTGCCGGTGTCGATCAGCGCGGTCGCGATAATCGAGAGCGAACCGCCTTCCTCGATGTTGCGCGCCGCACCGAAGAAGCGCTTCGGGCGCTGCAGCGCGTTCGCGTCGACACCGCCGGTCAGCACCTTGCCCGACGACGGCACGACCGTGTTGTAGGCGCGGCCCAGGCGCGTGATCGAGTCGAGCAGAATCACGACGTCCTTCTTGTGCTCGACGAGGCGCTTGGCCTTTTCGATCACCATCTCGGCCACCTGGACGTGGCGGGTCGCCGGCTCGTCGAAGGTCGAGGAGATGACTTCGCCGCGCACCGAGCGCTGCATGTCGGTCACTTCCTCGGGCCGCTCGTCGATCAGCAGCACGATCAGGAAGACTTCGGGGTGGTTATCGGTGATCGCCTTGGCGATGTTCTGCAACAGCACCGTCTTACCCACGCGCGGCGGCGCCACGATCAGCGAGCGCTGCCCCTTGCCTTGCGGTGCGACGATGTCGATCACGCGCGCCGACTTGTCCTTGGACGTCGGGTCGAGCTGGTCGAGCGTCAGCTTCTGCTCGGGGTACAGCGGCGTGAGGTTGTCGAAGTTGACGCGGTGACGGACCGCATCGGGATCGTCGAAGTTGACCGACACCAGCTTGGTCAGCGCGAAATAGCGCTCGCCGTCCTTGGGGGCGCGGATCTCGCCTTCCACCGTGTCGCCGGTGCGCAGGCCGTGCTTGCGAACCTGGTTGGGCGACACATAGATGTCGTCCGGACCTGCGAGGTAGTTCGCCTCGGGCGAGCGCAGGAAGCCAAACCCGTCGGGCAGCACCTCGATCGTGCCCAAGCCCATGATCTGGTCGCCATTCTCGGCCTGCGCCTTCAGGATCGCGAACATCAGGTCCTGCTTGCGCATCGTCGACGCGCCTTCGACACCTAGTGCCTCCGCCATCGTGACGAGGTCTGCGGGCGCGTGCTTCTTGAGGTCCTTGAGGTGCATGGAGCTGATCCGAGTGGCGTTGATGCGGATAAGGGAGGAGCGTCGATCGGCGAGAAGGGAAGGCGCGAAACGATGCTGGAGGAGGACGCGCGAGTGCCGGAGGGCAACCGCTCGTTGTCGCGAGTTAGGTGCGCCCTGTGCCCAAGTCAAGCAAGGACGGAGGCGCGCTGCGATCGGCAGCGCGGCCTGTCCGCCGAAACGATCCCGGGAGGATCAGAAGGGCTTCACGACCGCCAGCGCGACGATCACCGCCAGCAGCAGCGCCGGCACTTCGTTGAGCATGCGCAGGCGCGAGGACGCGAGCGTGGGCCGTCCCGCCGCCAGCTTCTTGGTGTAGCCGACCGCCCAGCCGTGGTAACCGGTCAGGAGCAGCACGAAGAGCAGCTTCGCATGCAGCCAGCCCAGGCCCGGCTGACCGTCGAAAAGTCCGGCGTTGGCAGCAAGCGCCAGGCCCAGCAGCCATACCGCCACCAGCGCGGGCGTCAGGATCATCGCCCGCAGCTTCGCCTCGCGGGCAACCCAGCGCGGCCGCTCGGCAGCGTCGTCGAGGCCTTCCTGGTGATGCACCAGGTAGCGCGGCAGGATGAACAGTCCCGCCATCCAGAACACCATGAAGATGACGTGCGCGGCCTTCACCCAGAGATAGGCGGCGCCGAGGAAGTTGGTCATGCTTGGCTCCTGCGAACCCGTGCCACGAGCTGCTCGACATGGGTGATCGGCGTGTCCTGCTGGATGCCATGGCCCAGGTTGAAGATGTGCGGACGATCGGCGAAGGCGGCCAGGATGCGGTCGACCGCCCGGTCCAGCGTCTCGCCGCCGGCGATCAGGGCGAGCGGATCCAGGTTGCCCTGCACCGGAAGATCGCGCGGCAATGCGGCATTGGCCCAGACAGGGTCGACGGTTTCGTCCAGCCCGACGGCATCGACGCCGGTCGCTTCGGCATAGGCGACGAGCTTGCCCCCCGCGCCCTTCGGAAAGCCGATGATCGGCGTCTCGGGATGGCGCGCCTTCACGGCTTCGACAATGCGGGTGGTCGGGGCGATCACCCAACGCTCGAACTGCTCGGGCGACAAGCTCCCGGCCCAGCTGTCGAACAGCTGCACGGCATCGACCCCGGCCTCGATCTGCGCGCAAAGATAGTCGGTGGTGAGCGCGACGATCCGGTCCACCAGTGCCGTCATCAGCTCGGGATCGAGATAGGCAAGCCGCCGGGCCTCCGCCTGCTCCCGGCTGCCCTGCCCGGCGATCATGTAGGTCGCGACCGTCCAGGGAGCTCCTGCAAAGCCCAGGAAGGTCACCGCCGGGTCGAGCGTTGCCTTTACGCGCCGCACCGTCCCATAGACCGGCTCCAGCCGCTCAGGTGCCGGTTGCAGGGACGAAAGCGTCGCCCGGTCGATCCTGGGAGCCAGTCGCGGCCCCTCCCCGGTCTCGAACCACAGGTCCTGCCCCAGCGCGTTCGGCACCACCAGGATGTCGGAAAACAGGATCGAACCGTCGAATCCGAAGCGACGCAGCGGCTGCAGAGTCACTTCCGCGGCTGCTTCGCTGTCGTTCACCAGGTCGAGGAATCCGCCCTTTTCCGCACGCAGCGCTCGATATTCGGGAAGGTACCGCCCGGCCTGCCGCATGAGCCACAGCGGGGGAATGGCCTGGCGATTGCCGCGCAGGGTCTCGAGCAGCGGCTTGGGCGTCGGAATCTGAGTCAGCGTCGTGCCTCTACAGAAAAGAAGATTCAAAGAATGAAGGAGGTGGAGGTTGTTGGCGTGGGGATGCTGGGGTTTATGCCTCTGTCCTCAAATTGCCAACAGCTTGACGTGGGCAGACTCACGCAGGCCCTCAGATTCGGATTCAGCTATCCACGTTATCCACAGGCTGGTGATGGAACCGGCGGCTGTCGATGCAGCTGTGGACGAATCCGGGGGAATGTGGACGGATTGCGCCGCTTGGCCCCGTGTTCGGGTTGCGCTAGCGCTTATCCCCATGTTGTCCACAGCCTTGTCCCGCTGAGCCATGCGGCTGCACCTGCACCTTCTGTCGGACTCGACGGGCGAGACGCTTGAGAACATCGCCAAGGCGGCGCTGGCGCAGTTCGACGGGGTCGAGACGCTCCGGCACTTCTGGCCGATGGTGCGCAGCCAGACGCACCTCGAGCGCATCCTGCAGGAGATCGCCCACAATCCGGGGATCGTCCTGTTCACGCTGGTCAACGCGGAGATCCGCAAGACGCTGGAGGCGCGCTGCCGGGTGATGGGCCTGCCGGCGGTGGCGCCGCTCGATGGCGTCAGCCATGCCTTGTCCAGTCTGCTGGGGCAGGAGGCGAAAGCGCGTCCGGGGCGGCAACATATCCTCGACGCGGCCTATTTCGCGCGCGTCGACGCGATTCAGTTCACCATCGCCCATGACGATGGCGTGCTGTGGGAGGAATGGGAGGAGGCCGACATCCTGCTGGCAGGCGTGTCGCGATCCTCCAAGACGCCGACCTCCATCTATCTCGCCAATCGGGGCTACAAGACCGCGAACATCCCGATCGTGGTGGAATCGCCGCCGCCGCCGGCGCTCTATTCGCTCAAGCATCCGATGATCGTGGGGCTCACCACCAGTGCCGACCGGCTGATCCAGATTCGGCGGAACCGGCTGCTGTCGCTCAACCAGGCCGCGAACACCGACTATGTCGAACAGGACTCGGTCTCGCGCGAAATCGCGTTCGCCAGGCGCATGTTCGCAGACAATGGCTGGCCGGTGATCGACGTCACCCGGCGTTCGATCGAGGAAACGGCGGCCGCGATCATCACCCTCTATCAGGAACGCAAAGGGGAGCGGCAATGACGGACGCTCCACGCCTGGTGCTCGCATCGCAAAGCGCGTCGCGCCGGGCGATGCTCGCTGCGGCCGGGATCGCCCACGATGCCGTGGCCAATGGTCTCGACGAGGAGGCGGCCAAGGCGGCGCTCGCGGCCGAGGGGCTCGGGGCGCGCGACTTCGCCGATGCGCTTGCCGAACTGAAGGCGATGCGCGCGGCGACCCGCGTCTCCGGCGGGCTGGTGCTCGGTGCCGACTCGGTCGTCGCCGCGCCGGACGGCGGGTTGCTCGACAAGCCTGCTGATCGGGACGACGCGGCCGCGCAATTGCGGCGACTCTCCGGCGCCCAGCATGATCTCTACAGCGCGGCGGTGATCGTCGAGGGCGGGCGCCCCGTCTGGCGTCACATCGGCCACGCGCGCCTGCACGTGCGGGCGTTGAGCGATGCCTTCATTGAGGCGTATCTGGACGCGGAGTGGCCGGCGATCTCGGGCTGCGTCGGCTGCTATCGCGTCGAGGGCATGGGCGCGCAGCTGTTCCATCGCATCGACGGGGATCACTGGACCATCCTGGGCCTGCCGCTGCTACCGCTCGCCGCCTATCTGCGGGACAGAGGAGTCTTGTTGTCGTGACGCAACCCTATGCCGAGGTGATCGGCGACCCGATCACCCATTCCAAGTCGCCCCGCATTCACCGCTTCTGGCTCGACGCGCTCGGCATGGAAGGCGATTATCGCGCGACCCGCGTCGAGGCGGAGGGACTGAAGGCCTATTTCGACGCGCGCCGTGCCGATCCCGCCTGGCGCGGCTGCAACATCACCCTGCCCCACAAGACCGCCGCCCTCGACCATGTCGAGGATCGGGGCGGCGTTCGCCAGTCGATCGGCGCGATCAACACGGTATTTCGCGACGGAGACGGTCACCTCGTCGGCACCAACACCGACGCGGGTGGCTTCTACGCGCCCATCGCCGAGCTCCCGCTCGAAGGCGCCCCAGTGTGCGTCATCGGCGCGGGCGGTGCGGCGCGCGCGATCCTGTTCGCGCTGTCGAAGCTGAATGTCGGCCGCGTCACGCTGCTCAACCGCAGCCCGCTCAAGGGCGCGGCCCTGCTCGCCAGCTTCGGCCTGAAGGGCGATGCGCTGCCGCTTTCGGCGCCGGTGCCCGCCGCCAAGCTGCTGGTGAACGCCAGTGCCCTGGGCATGACGGGACAGCCGCCGCTCGACCTCGATCTCGCGTCCCTGCCCGAAGACGCGGTGGTCTACGACATCGTCTATGCGCCGCTGGAGACGCCGTTGCTCACCGCCGCGCACGCGCGCGGGCTGGAAACGGTCGACGGGCTGGAGATGCTGGTGGGCCAGGCGGCGCTCGCGTTCGAGATCCTGTTCGACGCCCAGCCCCCGCGCGAGCGGGACGAGGAGCTGCGCGCGCTGCTGCTGGCATGATCCGCCTCGGCCTCACCGGCTCGATCGGCATGGGCAAGTCGACGGTGGCGGTGATGTTTGCCGAGGCCGGTATTCCCGTGTTCGACGCCGATGCCACCGTGCACCGGCTGCAGGGACCGGCCGGGCGCCTAGTCGCGGCCATCGAGGCAGCGTTCCCCGACACGACCGGGACGGAGGGCGTCGATCGCACGGCCCTGGGGGAAGCGGTGCTCGCCGATCCGGCGGCGCTCCGCCGGCTGGAGGCGATCGTCCACCCCGCGGTCGCCGATGAACGGGCCGCCTTTGTCCGCGATCATGGATCGGCGCCCATCCTGCTGTTCGATGTTCCCCTGCTCTACGAGAGCGGGGGCGAAGCCTATGTCGACAAGGTGGCGGTGGTGAGCGCGAGCGCCGAGGTGCAGCGGCAGCGGGTGTTGGCGCGCCCCGGCATGACGCCCGCGCGACTTGAGGCGATCCTCGCGCGCCAACTGCCTGATGCCGAGAAGCGCGCCCGCGCCGATTTCGTCATCCCGACGGACGTTCCGCTCGCCGATACCCGGGCTGCGGTTCACCGCGTGATCGCTTGCCTGTCCGGTTCGTACGGGGAATAGCGGTCCGATGCGCGAGATCGTCTTTGATACCGAAACCACGGGCCTCAGCTTCTCAGGCGGCGATCGGCTGGTCGAGATCGGCTGTGTCGAGCTGTTCAACCGGGTCGAGACCGGCCGGGTGTTCCACGCCTATTTCAACCCCGGTCGACCCATGCCGGCCGAGGCGCAGGCGGTGCACGGCCTCTCCGACGCCTTTCTTGCGGACAAGCCGGCGTTTCACGCGGGCGTGGACGCGCTGCTCGAGTTCCTGGGCGACAGTCCGCTGATCGCGCACAACGCCTCGTTCGATTTCGGCTTCCTCAATGGGGAGCTCGGCCTCTGCAAACGCTCGGCGATCTTGATGGACCGCATGGTCGACACGCTGCTGATCGCGCGCAGCCGCCATCCCGGTGCCAAGCATACGCTCGACGCCCTGTGCGTCCGCTTCGGGATCGATCGCAGCCGCCGGGTGCTGCACGGCGCACTCCTGGACGCTCAGCTTCTGGCGCAGGTCTATGTCGAACTGATGGGGGGGCGCCAGATCGGGCTCGGGCTCGCCTCGGCAGCGCCGCAGGTGGAGGAAACCATCGTCGTCGCAGCGCCGAAGGTGCGCCCGCCACGGGTTTTCGCGGCGAGCGATGCGGAACTGGCGGCCCATGCAGCGTTTCTAGAGACGGTCAAACAGCCGTTGTGGCTTGCCGGGGCGGCTGGTTGACGGGTCTGGGCACTGTGCCTAGGCCGGTTCAATAAGTGGAGAGAAGTATGGACATCCGGGTTTCAGGGCATCAGGTCGACACGGGCGACGCGCTGAAGCAGCTGGTCCAGGAGCGCCTCCAGGGCATCGCCGACAAATATTTCGCGCGCGCGATCTCCGCGACGGCGACCTTCGGCAAGGGGCCCCATGACAACGGCTTCACCTGCGACATCGTCGCGCACGTCACCCAGGGTCTGGTGCTCAAGGGGCATAACTCGGGCCAGGACGCGCAGGGTGCCTTCGTCGGCGCCGCCGACAAGATCGAAAAGCAGCTGCGCCGCTACAGCCGCCGTCTGAAGGACCGCAACGCGGTGGAGGCCACTGCCCTCGCCCAGGCGGGCGCCTATGACGACTTCGACAACGCCGGCTATACCGTCTTCGGCGGCAACCAGGCCGAGGAAGAGGCAGAGGCCGACGCACCGCTGATCATCGCCGAAACCCGGGTCGACGTGCCGGATGCCAGCGTTTCCGACGCGGTGATGATGCTCGACCTGCGCAACACCAACGCGCTGCTGTTCAAGAACAGCGGCACCGGCGCGTTCAACATGGTCTATCGGCGCCATGACGGCACGATCGGCTGGGTCGAGCCCAACCGCGCGGCCTGAGGGCTGCCGGAGATTCCAGTCGCCTGATGATCGACTTCAGTGATCTCTTGACGCCCGATCGCGTGCTGGCCGGCGTGCCAGCCGCGAACCGGAAGGCGTTGTTCCAGCAGTTGGGCACGGTCGCTGCGACCGTGCCCGGCGTGGACGCGCGCGCGGCGTGCGATCTTCTGACGCATCGCGAGCGACTGGGATCGACTGGGTTCGGCAACGGTACTGCGACCCCCCATGCCCGCATCCAGGGTCTTGGTTCGGTGGTCGGCGTGTTCGTGCGGATGGCCAAGCCGATCGACTTCGCGGCCGTCGACGACCTGCCGGTCGACCTCGTCTTTGCACTGTTCTCGCCCAGCGAAGGTGCCGAGCATCTGAAGGCGCTGGCGCGCGTGTCGCGGGCGCTGCGGGACGCCGACTTCCGCGCGAAGCTGCGGGGCGCCGGTTCCTCCGACGCGCTGTACGCGCTGCTGACCGGAGTGGAGGCGCGTGACGCCGCCTGATCCGACCGGTGCGGAAGCCCATTTTCGTGCGCTCGAGTCGCTCTACGCGGCCGCGCCGATCAACCACCTTTTCGAGTCCCGCCTAGAGATTCCGGAGAGCGGCCTGGCCCGCATCCACTTCGAGATCCAGGAAACCCATTATCACGCCGCCGGCGCCGCGCACGGCACGAGCTACTTCAAGATGCTCGACGATGCGGCCTTCTATGCTGCGAACAGCCTGGTCACCGACCGCTTCCTGCTTACGACCGCGTTCAACCTGCTGCTCACCCGTCCCCTGCGCGCGGGGCCGGTAGTGGCCGAGGGACGCTGGATCAGCGGCCGGCGTCGCGTGTTCGTTGCCGATGCCCGGCTGATCGGCCCTGATGGCGAGGAGGCGGCGCGGGGTACGGGTACCTTCATGCGCTCGCAGATCCCGCTTGCGGGCCTGCCGGGCTATCGGGCCGCGTGAGCGACCGTCTTCCGACCGCCCTTGCGGTCAACGCCCTGGTGCGGCTGGTCGACCAGGCGGGGGGAAGCGCGATGGTGCTGGCACGCGGCGACCGCGACTCGGGAATCGTGCTGCTGCTGGTCGAGCAACGCGGCGGCCCCTCCCAGCTGTTCGAGCGCGGCTATGGCCCGGACGGCCGTCGTGCGATCGTCCCGGTGGGGCCCCAGGACGGAGATACAGGGGCGGTGATCGACTATTGGCAGCGGCGTCGGCGTAGCGATCCCGACCTCTGGGTGGTCGAGGTGAATGTCGCAGATGCACAACGTCTCGCCGCTGAGACGATCTTCGCTGATTGACTCGATCTCCTGCCGCGGCGATGGGAGTTCCACTGTTTCGTGGCGTTGTGCCGCGCCGGGGTGCGATACCGGTCGGTGACGCAGTCGGGGGGAAAGCCCGGGCGATCGGCATGCCGATCGGTCGCGCACCAACCGCATAGCAATGATGATCCATGTCGTCCAAGAAGCGGACCGCGTGCACCGCGGCCCTCTATCTCTGTGTCGCGCTGCTGGGCGCGATCACCACTCCGGGTTTCGCGTTCGAAGCAGAACGTGCATCCGTCGAGACTGTTAACGTGGAGAGCGCGGCAAAGGTTCCCGCAGCCCCCGTTACCCAGCTGGCCACCGTCGCAACGACGGCCGCCCCCGCCGCTTCCCCGCTGAAGCCGCAGACCGTTACCTTCGCTGCCTCCACTCCGATCGTTCAGGCGGTGGGTACGGCCAGCGTCACCGCCACCTTTGGCTCGCTTGCTGCGGCGGTTGCCGCGCAGCCGTCGAATGTAGGCGAAGACGAGCAGATCAACTGCCTCGCCACCGGCATCTATTATGAGGCGAAGGGTGAGCCGCTTTCCGGCCAGCTCGCCGTTGCCGAAGTCATCCTGAACCGCACCCAGTCGGGTCGCTTCCCGGACACTGCGTGCGGCGTGCTGAAGCAGCCGGGCCAGTTCTCGTTCGTGCGCGGCGGCAAGCTGCCTGAGCCGAACGCGGGCAGCAGCGCGTGGCGCACTGCGGTTGCCGTGGCGCATGTCGCAAAGCGCGCGCTCTGGGACAGCCCTGCTGACGGCGCGCTGTTCTTTCACGCCCGTCGCCTTGCGCCGCGCTGGGGCAAGGCCCGCGTGGCCTCTGTCGGCAATCACGTCTTCTACCGCTGATCGTCCCGGCGCGGGGCTTCCCCGCGTTCGTGAATTGTTCTAACAAGCGCGGCATGGGTTCCGTGCTTGTTCCGAACGCCGCGTCTGCGTTGCCCACGGTCGATGCCGGTCCGCTGGTGGCGGCGGATGTCGCCCGTGGGGTGACCCGCCTGCTGCTGCGGCATGACTGCACCGCCATGGCGGAAGTGCCGCTGGACGGTGGACGCCGTGCCGACCTGATGGCGCTCGATGCGCGCGGCCGCATCGTCATCGTCGAGATCAAGGTGTCGCGCAGCGACCTGCTCGGGGATGGCAAGTGGACCGACTATCTCGGCCATTGCGATCGCTATTTCTGGGCAGTGCCGGCCGGATTCGACACCGCAATCCTCGAAACCGAGGCCTTCCTGCCCGAACGTTGCGGCATATTGGTTGCCGATCGCTACGATGCCGCAGTGCTGCGGGAGGCGACCACGGTGCCGCTGGCAGCGGCCACCCGCAAGCGGTGCACCCTCGCCTTCGCCCGCCGCGCTGCGCGTCGGCTGATCGGCGTCACCGATCCCGATGCGGTGCAGGGCTGGTAGCCCGCCGCGCGCGTTTCCCGCGCCTAGAGGCGCGGACCGGCGACGACGGGCTTCTTGGCCTTGGGCGCTTCGTCCATCAGCTTGAGCAGCGCAGGGGTGCGCGTGTCGCGCCGGGCATAGTCCCGCGCCGACATGCCGGCCATGACGTCCGCCTGGTCCGGGTTGGCCCCGCCTTCGATCAGCGTACGCACCAGATCGATGCGGCGCAGCTGCACCGCGCGGATCAGCGGAGTCTCGCCCCGCGAATTCGCAAGGTTCAGATTGGCCTTGTAGCGGATCAGCGTATCCAATCCGTCGGTGAAGCCTTTCTCGACCGCCAGCATCGCCGGTGTGTTGCCGTCGGCATCCTGGATGTTCGGGTCCGCACCCTTCGAAAGCAGGAAGCGGAGATACACGCTGTCGCTACGGCTCGCCACGATGTGCAAGGCGGCGTCGCCGGTGGTCCGGTCCTTGCTGTTGATCAGCAGCTGGCCAGGCTGGTTCAGGAAGTTGGTGACCTTGTCCCCGTCTCCCTTCCGCACCGCTTCGAGGAACTCGTAGCTTTGCGAGCGCTGCTGGGCGGAGGCGATGGAGGGAGACGCTACGAGAGCGGCGGCGAGACACAGGTTCAAGACGCGGGACATGGGGCGAAATCTACTCATCCGCTGGGGCTGCTTGCAAGCGCAAGCCTATCAGATCATGGCTGATCACACCATGGAACGCTTCGCTCGCCTCGCTACCGTCCCGATGTTGTCGCTCGCGCTGCTTCTCGCCGGATGCGGGGGGGCGACGAACGCCCCGTCTCAGGAGCCACCGCTTGCCGGCGCGCGCATCGGCGGCGCGTTTGCGCTCACTGATGGGGCAGGCAAGACGGTTCGCGATACTGACTTCGCCGGCCGCTACCGCATCGTCTACTTCGGCTACACCTTCTGCCCGGACGTCTGCCCGGTCGATCTCCAGAAGATCGCCGCCGGGCTCAAGGCGTTCGAGGGCGCGCATCCGGATCTGGCTCCCAAGGTCGTGCCGATCTTCATCACCGTCGATCCGGAGCGGGATACGCCCGAGGTCGTGGGACGCTATGTCGCTGCGTTCCATCCGCGGATGGTTGGCCTCACCGGCACACCGGAGGCGATCGCGCAGGTTGCGCGTGCCTATGCGGTCCCGTTCGCGAAGCGCCAGGATGCGGGCGCGACCGAATATCTGATGGATCATGGGACCCAGGCCTATTTGATGGGCCCGGATGGCCAGCCGATCGCGTTGCTGCCCACGGACCAGGGCCCCCAGGCGACCGCCCGTGAACTCGAACGGTGGGTGCGATGAGCGATCGTTTCTGGGAAGATACTCCCCTCTCCAAGCTCGATCGCGCGCAGTGGGAGGCACTGTGCGACGGCTGCGGCAAGTGCTGCGTGCACAAGCTGGAGGACGAGGAAACGGGTGAGCTGATGGCGACCAACGTCTCCTGCAGGCTGCTCGATCGCCGCTCCGGGCAGTGCAGCGATTACCGCCATCGCCACGCCTATGTCTCCGAATGCGTGCGGCTGACCGCTCGATCGGTCCCCCACATCGAGTGGCTTCCTTCGACCTGCGCCTATCGACTGCGCGCGAACGACGAGCCGCTGCCCGACTGGCATTATCTCGTCTGCGGAGACCGGGAGGCGGTGCATGCCGCCGGGGAGTCGACCCGCGGGTGGACCATCTCCGAGGACGATGCCGGCGACCTCGAGCATCATCTGGTCGATCGCCCGCTGTGAACGAAGCGCCAGGCGCGCCGATCGAGGTAGTCCGGCACCCAAGGGCACGCCGCGCGCGCCTGTCGGTGGATCCGGCGACGGGACGCGTGCGGCTCACCCTCCCTGCCCGCGCAGCGCTCCGCCCGGCGCTTGCCTGGGCGGAGAGCAAGCGGGCCTGGATCGACGCGCAACAGGCACGCCTCCCCGAAGCGCGGCCCTTCGCCCCTGGCGAAACCATCCCCTTCGGCGATGCCGAGCTTCGAATCGTGTGGGAGGAGAAGGCCGGCCGCAGCCCCGTGCGTGAAGGCGATCTGCTTCGATGCGGAGGGCCGATCGAGCGGGTGCCCGCGCGCGTGGAGCGCTGGCTACGCAGCGAGGCGCTGGCGCTGCTGTCCAAGGAGACGCAGCACTACGCCATGCGTGCGGGCGTCACCGTCACTCAGGTGGCCATCGGCGACCCGCGCGGTCGGTGGGGGAGCTGCACCGGATCCGGGGCGATCCGCTACAGCTGGCGGCTGATCCTGGCGCCTGCGTTCGTGCTGCGCGCCACCGTGGCGCATGAGGTCGCGCATAGACTGCACATGGACCACAGTCCGGCCTTCCATGCCGCCGTGGCGCGGTTGCTGGAGGCCGATCCGGCACCGGCGCGCGCATGGCTCCGCGCGCACGGTGCGTCGCTTCACTGGTACGGGCGCACGTCCGGATCATAGCCCGGGCGTTCGACCGATCGTCTGGGATCGCCCGGTGCCGGCCGGCGCGGTGGCGGTGCGGACTCCCGCGGCGGCCCGGTCCGGCCGATCGCCCGATCCAGCCACTCCTGGTCCAACGTCTCGCGCGGCGCCGGCTCTTCGTAGGGCGTGCGCGTGGGCTGCTGCTGGACTTGTGCCGGCGGCAACACCTCCGGCTCCGACGGCCCTTCGATCGGATAGCCGTTCTCGTCGACGAACACGCCGTTGTCGGGCTCGCCATAGTAGGATTCGGCGTCCGGTTCTTCCTGCCATTCGGGCAGTGTCACCTGCGTCTCGAAATTCTCGACCGGGCGACTGGCGACCGCCTTTTGCATGAAGCTCGCGAAGGCGCGCGCGGGTGCGGTGCCGCCCTGCAGGCCACCGACCGCGCGGGCATCGTCGCGGCCCATCCAGACGCCCGTGGTCAGCCCGCTCGAGAAGCCCAGGAACCAGCCATCCTTGTTGGACGAGGTCGTGCCGGTCTTCCCCGCTACCGGCCGGCCGATCTGCGCCGCCCGGCCGGTGCCGGTCGCGACGGCGGTCTGGAGCAGGTCCGTCATCTGCGCGGCGACATAAGGCGCGACCAGCACGCGCGAGGTGTCGACCTGGTGCTGGTAGATCACCGATCCACCGGCAGTCACGCGGGTGATGCCATAGGGGGTCACCGCAACGCCCTTCTGTGACACGGAGGCGAAGGCGCGGGTCATGTCGATCAGCCGCACGTCGGAGGTGCCCAGCACCATTGCCGGACGCGTGTCGATCGGCGTGGTGATGCCGAAGCGGCGGGCCATGTCGGCGACCGTGGTGTAGCCCACGTCGCGGCCCAGCTTTGCAGCCACGGTGTTGATCGAATAGGCGAACGCCGATCGCAGGCTCATCGAGCCGTTGAACCGGCCGGAGCTGTTGCGGGGGCTCCATCCGTTGATCGTCACCGGCTCGTCGACCACCTGGTCCTCGGGCTTGTAGCCCGCTTCCAGCGCAGCCAGGTAGACGAACAGCTTGAACGCCGAACCGGGCTGGCGGGTCGCCTGGGTCGCGCGATTGTAGATCGACGACACATAGTCCTTGCCGCCGACCATCGCCCGCACGGCGCCGTCGCGATCGAGCGACAGCAACGCGCCTTGCACGCCGGCGGGCGCGCTGGCGCGGATCGCCTGGTCGGCCGCCCGCTGCATCGACAGGTCCAGCGTGGTCCAGACGTCCAGCGGCGCGTCGGTTTCGTCGATCAGCGTCTCGAGCTGCGGCAATGCCCAGTCGGTAAAATAGCGGACGCTGTTCTGCTTGGGCTCTGGGGCGAGCTTTACCGCATGCGGATCGGCCGATGCGGCCTCGCTCGCGCTGATCGCCCCCGTCTCCTGCATCAACTCCAGCACGACGCCGGCGCGGCCGACGGCCGCCTCGGCATCGGCGGTCGGCGAATAGCGCGAGGGTGCCTTCACCAGCCCGGCGACGACAGCCGCTTCCGATAGGTCCAGCGAGGTGCCGGGATGGCCGAAGAAGCGCCGCGAGGCCGCGTCGATCCCATAGGCGCCGCCGCCGAAATAGACCTTGTTGAGGTACAGCTCGAGGATCTGGTCCTTGGTGAACTTGCGCTCCAGCGCCAGCGCCAGGACGACCTCGCGCAGCTTCCGGCTCACCGTATAGCTGTTCGACAGGAAGATGGTGCGCGCCACCTGCTGGGTGATGGTGGACGCGCCCTGCAAACGCCGGCCGTTGCCGTGGTTGTCGATCGCGAACTTGATGATGCGCGCGATGGCGACCGGGTCCACGCCCCAATGCGAGCGGAAGCGCCGGTCCTCCACGGCGACCATCGCGTCGCGCATCACCGGCGGGATCTCGTCATACGGGATCCACTCGCCATAGCTCGGCCCCAGCGAGACGAGGATCGTGCCGTCGGCGGCGCGTACCCGGATCATCTGCCCGTTCGGGGACGACTTGAGCTCCCCGAAGCTCGGCAGATTGGCCCGCGCGTTCATCACCGCGACGGTGAGGCCGAGGGCGGCGAGCAATAGCAGGGCAAGCCCCGAACCCAGGGTCCAGAGCAGGATGCGGCGCCACCGGGGCGCGGGCGGGCGTTTACGGGTGCGGGTGGCCATGGAAGCCGTGCCGGATTACGCGCTGCGGGCGCCGCCCACAAGCGCGCAACGCCGTTCTTGCGATCAGCCGCCGCTTTGCGCGCGTGGGCGGAAGTCGAGCGCGACCGAGTTCATGCAATAGCGCAGACCCGTGGGCGGCGGGCCGTCCGGGAAGACATGGCCAAGATGGCCGTCGCAGCGCGCGCAGCGCGTTTCCACGCGACGCATACCGTGGCTGGTATCGCTATGGTTGGTCACCCGATCCTCGGCGATCGGCTGCGTGAAGCTCGGCCAGCCGGACCCGGAATCATACTTGTCGACGCTGTCGAACAGCTCGTTGCTGCATCCGGCGCAGCGATAGATGCCGTCGGCCTTGTTGTCGTTGTAATGGCCGGCAAAGGCGCGCTCGGTCCCCGCCTCCCGCAGCACATGATAGGCCTGGGGCGACAGTCGCTTGCGCCACTCGGATTCCGACAGGTTCAGATAGTCCATGAACCTAGATGTGTTGTGCCCCTGGCCCCACGTCAACCAGTGGAATTGACGAGGGGCCGCGTGGCTGTGCACGCGGCCCCTCGGGAATCTCAGCGCGGGATGGGCAGGGGCCCTGAAGGCTCAGTCCTTCCAGGCCCAATACAGCTGCGCCGGCGGCACGTTCCACCACTCCATGTCATGGTCGAGCCGCTCGAAATTGGGCGAGAGGAAGTCGCGGACCTTGGGGCTGAACTGATAGACCAGGAACGCACCGCCCGGCCGCAGCACCTCTGCGGTGGCAGTGGCGATCTTGTCGCCGATGCCCGGGGGGAGGGTCGAAAACGGCAGGCCGGACAGCACATAGTCCGCATGGGCATGCCCGTGGTCGGCGACGATCTGGACCACGTCGGCCGCAGAGGCGTGCACCGCCGAGAAACGCGAGTCGAGGATCGTACCGTTCAGGTAGTCGATGAACTCGGGGTTGGTATCGATCGCGATCAGCTGCGCGTCCGGTGCCATCCGTTCCAGGATCGGGCGGCAAAAGGTGCCCACGCCCGGACCATATTCGACGAACACCTTGGTGTTGGCCCAGTCGACCGGTGCCAGCATCTTGCGGATCAGCTTGCCCGAAGAGGGGATCACCGATCCCACCATCACCGGATGCTTGACGAATCCGCGCAGGAACATGCCCGCCGGGGATGGAACGCGCTTGGGGCTCCGTCGGCTGGCGGTGGTGGAACTGGTGTTCATGGAAATCCTTGGGCGGGGCGGCCGCAGCCGCGTCGAAGTTGTCGTCGCAAAACCGAAACGAAGATGCAAGCCGAACGGTTTCGTCGTGACGCGATGCGGTATCACAGCGCGGCGAACGACGCCCTTCCAAGGAAGCCGCGCGCCGCTTCCGTGCAGGAGGCGGCGCGCGGTCCCATTATTGCTTCTCGCCGCGCGGCTGTACCATTCCGGGAGCGATGAAGCCGATCGGCTGAATCGCGACCGCGTCCTGCTTCAGCTTGGCGGACATCTGCCGATACTCCTGCTCCATTTCTGCGGTGACCGAGGCGCGCGACTCGCCGAGCGCCTGGCGGAAATGGGACATCCGCACGGAGGTGTTGGAGAGTGACTCACGCAGCGCCATCAGGCCCGCGCGCCGCACCACATCCTCCAGATCCGCACCCGTGAAGCGCTCGGTCTCCGCCGCGATCGCATCCAGGTCGACGTCCTCGCCGATCGGCATCTTCTCGGTCTGGATCGACAGGATCCGCCGTCGGCCGGCCTGATCCGGCACCCCGACATAGACCAGCTCGTCGAAGCGGCCGGGGCGCAGCAGCGCCGGGTCGACCAGGTTCGGCCGGTTGGTCGCCCCGATCACCACCACGGACTGGAGCTCTTCGAGTCCGTCCATCTCGGCGAGGATGGTGTTCACCACCCGCTCGGTGACCTGCGGCTCGCCCATCCCGCCGCCCCGTGCAGGCACCAGGCTGTCGAGCTCGTCGATGAAGATCACGCACGGCGCGACCTGGCGGGCACGGGCGAACAGCCGTGCGATCTGCTGCTCGCTTTCGCCATACCATTTCGAAAGCAGGTCGCTCGACTTGGTGGCGATGAAGTTCGCCTCCGCCTCGCGTGCGACCGCCTTGGCGAGCAGCGTCTTGCCGGTGCCCGGTGGGCCGTACAGCAGGAAACCCTTGGCCGGACGGATGCCGAGCCGGCGAAACGCGTCAGGAGACTTGAGCGGCAGCTCGACACCTTCCTTGAGCCGCATTTGCGCCTCGTCCAGCCCGCCGACATCCTCCCAGCGGACCTGGGGTGCCTGCACCATCACCTCGCGCATCGCCGAAGGCTGGACGCGCTTCAGCGCCTCCAGAAAGTCGTCGCGGCCGACCGACAGCGTATCGAGTACCTCTGCCGGGATCGTCTGCTCCGACAGGTTGAGCTTCGGCATGATCCGCCGCACCGCCTCGATCGCCGCCTCGCGGGTGAGCGCCGCCAGGTCCGCGCCGACGAAGCCATAGGTGGTCCGCGCCAGTTCGGTGAGGTCGACCCCCTCGCCCAGCGGCATGCCGCGGGTGTGGATGCCCAGGATCTCGCGACGGCCGCGTTCGTCGGGAACGCCGACCACGATCTCGCGGTCGAAGCGGCCCGGGCGCCGCAGCGCCTCGTCGATCGCCTCCGGCCGGTTGGTCGCGGCGATCACCACCACATTGGCGCGCGCTTCCAGCCCGTCCATCAGCGTCAGCAGCTGCGCCACGAGCCGTTTCTCGGCCTCGCCCGACACCTGCCCGCGCTTGGGCGCGATCGAGTCGATCTCGTCGATGAACACGATCGAGGGTGCGTTCTGGCTCGCTTCCTCGAACACCTCGCGCAGCCGCTTTTCCGACTCGCCATAGGCCGAGCCCATGATCTCGGGCCCGTTGATCAGGAAGAAGTCGGCATCGCTCTCGTTCGCGACCGCGCGCGCCAGACGCGTCTTGCCGGTGCCGGGCGGCCCATGGAGCAACACGCCCTTGGGCGGATCGACGCCCAGGCGCTGGAACAGCTCCGGATAGCGCAGCGGCAGTTCGACCATTTCGCGCAGCTGGTCGATCGTGCCGGCCATGCCGCCGATGTCGTCATAGGTGACGTCGGCGCGGCGCACCTCGCGCGGCTCCTCATATTCGGGCCGCAGCTCGATCTCGGTGTTCTCGTCGATATGCACGACGCCCTTGGGGGTCGAGGACACGACGGCGAGGCGGATTTCCTGCAGCGCATAGGCGGGAGCGTTGACGAAGCGCTGGATGGCAGGGTCCGTCACGCGCTGGTGTCCGGCGGTCGCCACCACGTCGCCCTGGCAGATCGGCCGTCCGAAAAAGGTGCGCTTCAGCGCGTTGCTGGACCCCTGAAGGCGCAGGTTCTGCTGGGCAGGCGCGAACACCACTCGCGTCGCCGGCTTCGATTCGACACGCCGCACCTCGACGAAGTCGCCCGCACCCACGCCGGCGTTCGCCCGCTGCAGGCCGTCCAGCCGGACCAGATCGAGACCCTCGTCCTCGCCATAGGGGCCGACCGCGCGGGCGGGTGTCGTCCGCTTGCCGACGATCTCGACCACATCTCCCTCGGCAAGGCCGAGCGAGGTCATGAGGGCACGAGGAAGGTGCGCAATGCCGCGACCGCTGTCCTCAGGCCGCGAATTCGCCACCTGTATCCGGCGCGCTTGCGAGTCGTCGTCGGCCATCGGCATCCTTTCACCTTCTCGAAACGAGTGCGGGAGATAGGATCGAGGGTTCGTCGGGCAAGGCGCAAAAAAAAGGCCGATCGCGAGGACCGGCCGTGAAAGGTTTAGGAGAGGATGCCTGAAAGGCCTGTTCCGTATGCGGTGCAGAGCTTTTTTGTGCAAATGCGAAAGAAAATATCGCGGTTGCAGATTCTGCAATCGAAGGGCTAATTTCCTTCGCGCGCGGCGGTGCTAGCGCCATCGCGCGGTACAGTTATGATGCGGTGCAACAACAAGGCAGGAGCAGATGCGGCGGCTTCCTCCTCTCACGGCGATCGAAGCATTCGTGCACGTCGCCCGACTTGGATCGATCAAGGCAGCGGCCGAGGAGCTTGCCTTGTCGAGTCCCGCGCTCAGCCGGCGGGTTCAGGCGCTGGAGCGCTTCATCGGCAAGCCGCTGTTCGAGCGGCGGCACCAGGCGCTGCGCCTCAACCACGACGGCGAGCGGTTGCTGGGAATGATCTCGCATGCGCTCGACACGCTTTCGGACGCGGTGGAGCGGATGTCGGCGGGGTCGGACCTGCTGCGCCTTCGCCTCGGCGTGCTGCCGCTGTTCGCCACCCAGAAGCTGATGCCGCGCCTCGGTGATCTCAAGCGGCGCCATCCGGAGCTCCATCTCGACGTGGATACGGCGGGGCACAGCCTTGCTCGGCTCGGTGACGGCATCGACGTCGGCATCGTGCTTGGCCACACCATCGACCCGGCGCTCTACTCGCGGCGCCTGGACCGGAACCGCGTCTATGCGATCGCATCGCGCGCACTTGTGGAGGAGATGCCGCTGACCGATCCCAAGCAGCTGTCCAAGCTCACCGCGCTGATCCATCGCGACATGCCGGACACCTTCACCGACTGGCGGCAAGCGGCCGGACTTCCCTATCTGGAGCCGGCGGCGACGGACTTCTTCGATTCCGGTGCGTTGATGCTGGAGGCGGCGGCGCAGGGACTGGGCGTCGCCTTCATGCTCGAATCGCATTTCGAGGAGGCGCGCGATGCGCGGCTCGTCCGGCTGTTCGATATGTCGGTGGAGAGCACCTACAGCCACTGGTTCGTATGCCGCCCCCGCATGATGCAGCAGGAGCCGGCACGACTGTTCCACGACTGGCTGATCGAAGCGCTGGGCGCGCAGAACATCTAGCCAAAGCCCGCGTCCGTACCCCTGACGTGAGCAGGGGCCTGAAGGGGGCCGACTTCGCGGGGACAATACCCACGACCCGGAGGCCAAGAAAAAGCCGGCCGCCCCCCGGGCGACCGGCCTTCTGGATCAGGCCTCGCTGCGGGCCTTGAGGATCTTGCCGGGCTGGCGCGGCGGCTCGCCCTTGGGCAGCGCGTCGACGGCATCCATGCCTTCGATCACTTCACCCCAGACGGTGTACTGGCCGTCCAGGAAGCGGGCGTCGTCGAAGCAGATGAAGAACTGGCTGTTGGCCGAGTTCGGGTCCATCGTGCGCGCCATCGAGCAGGTGCCGCGGACGTGCGGCTCGCGGCTGAACTCGGCCGGCAGGTTCGGCTCCTTGGAGCCGCTGGTGCCGGTGCCGGTCGGATCGCCGCCCTGCGCCATGAAGCCCGCGATCACGCGATGAAACACGACGTTGTCGTAGAAGCCGCTGTCGGCGAGCTTGGTGATGCGCTCGACGTGCTTGGGGGCCAGGTCCGGACGCAGCCGGATACGCACTTCGCCCGTGTCGAGCGTCATCACGAGCGTGCTGGGAAGATCGGACATAAACGCTCCGGAAATCAGGAAAATTAGGGAATGCCGTCCGTAGAGCCGCGGCCTGGAGGTTGCAACCGCGGCCGCCGCCGCTAGAGCGGGCGCGCAACGCCAGCGAGGGAGCCGAGCCATGAGCGAGACCGAGCTTCCCGCCCACGACATCGCCGAAAGTGAACTCGACGCCGACGACCGGCTGAAGCCCGAGTTCGTCTCCGCGGTGCTCGATGCGGTCGAAGCGGACGATGTCGAAACGGTGCGCGCGCTGGTCGAGCCGCTGCACCCGGCCGACCTGGCCGACCTGTTCGAGCTGGTACCGGGCGAACAGCGCCCGGCGCTCGCCTCCGCCGTGGCCGATCGCCTGGACGGCGACGTGCTGGCCGAGATGAACGACTGGGTCCGCGATGCGCTGATCGAGTCGCTCGAACCGCATCAGGTCGCGGACCTCGCCGCCGAGCTCGATACCGACGACGCGGTCGCGATCATCGAGGACCTGGACGAGACGGACCAGCGCGCGGTGCTGCGCGCGCTCGACCCGGACGATCGCGCCGCCATCGAGGAGGCGCTGAGCTACCCCGAGGAATCGGCCGGCCGCCTGATGCAGCGCGAGTTGATCGCGGTGCCCGAGCATTGGAGCGTCGGCGACGTGCTCGACTTCCTGCGCGGCAGCGAGTCGCTGGCCACCGATTTCTGGGAAATCTTCGTGGTCGATCCGGCGCATCGCCCGGTCGGCACCTGCCAGCTCTCCTGGATCCTGCGCTCGCCGCGCTCCGTCTCGGTCAGCGACGTGATGAAGCGCGAGCAGACGCTGATCCCGGTCGACATGGACCAGGAAGAGGTGGCGCTACGCTTCCAGAAATACGCGCTGATCTCCGCGGCGGTGGTTGACGGCAGCGGCCGCCTAGTCGGCGTCATCACCGTCGACGACATCGTCCACATCATCCAGGAAGAAGCGGGCGAGGACGCGCTGCTGCTGTCGGGTGCGGGCGAGGGCGACATCAACCAGCCGGTGCTGGAAAGCTATCGCACCCGCGTACGCTGGCTGGTCACCAACCTGTTCACCGCGCTGGTCGCCTCCACCATCATCGCGCTGTTCGAGGATACGATCGCGCGGATGGTCGCTCTGGCGACGCTGATGCCGATCGTGGCGGGCGTTGGCGGCAACGCTGGCACCCAGACCATGGCGGTGACGGTGCGCGCGCTTGCGACCAACCAACTCACCCAGTCGAACACGGTGCGATCGATCCTGCGCGAGATCCAGGTGGCGCTGATGAACGGCGCCACCATCGCCCTGCTGATCGGCATTGGCGTGAGCCTGGTGTTCGGCAATCCCTGGCTGGGTGCCGTGATCGGCGCAGCGATGATGACGAACATCCTGATCGCGGGCCTGGCCGGGGTTCTGGTGCCGCTGACCCTCGAGCGCTTCGGTGCCGATCCGGCCGTGGCCTCGTCCGTGTTCGTGACCATGACCACCGACTCGATGGGCTTCCTCGCCTTCCTGGGCCTAGCGACGGTGGCCGGGCTCACCGGCTGACTTGAGCGCCATCGCTTCAATCCCCAGATCCACGGCGTGCCACTTCATCTCACCAAGGTCGCGTTCGCGATCGAAAGCGTCGATCACCTCGCCGAACGGCTGCGCCTGCGCGCGGCCGAGGGTGGGGCGCTGACGACGCGCTACCTGCCCAAGCGCGCCGCCGAGATCGAAGGCGGATCGCTGTTCTGGATCCTCAAGCACCAGCTGGTCGCGCGGTCGCCGATCCTGGGCTTCGGCGAGGCGGAGGGAGGCCGGGTGGCGATTCATCTCGCGGCCGACCTGGTGCTGGTCCAGGCGCGCCCCAAGCGCGCGCACCAGGGCTGGCGGTATCTGGAGGCAGCCGATGCGCCGCCGGATCTCGGCCAGGGCAGCGCAGGCATTGCCGAGCTGCCGCCGCGGCTCATCGGCGAACTGTCGGCGCTCGCGCTGATCTGAGCCTCAGCGCGCGAGTGTCGGAAAGGCGGCGCGAAAGGCCGCTACCTTGGGTGCATCCCAGCGCACGATGTACGGATAGCGCGGATTGCGGCGGGCGAAATCCTGGTGATAGCCCTCCGCGGGAAGAACCTTCCCCCCTCGATACGGGTGGCGATCGGCCCGGGAAAGCGCTTCGCGGCGTCAAGCTGCCGGATGTAGCGGATGGCCGTCGCACGCTGCCCGGCATCCTGGGGAAAGATGGCGGAACGATAGCTGGGTCCGCGGTCCGGGCCTTGGCGATCGCGCTGCGTAGGATCGTGCGCAACCGAGAAGAAGACGCGCAACAGCGTCCCGTAGCTGACGACGCGCGGATCATAAGTGATGCGGACCGCCTCGGCATGGCCGGTGCGCTCGGTCGAGACCTGCGCGTAGGTGGCGGTCGCCTGCGTGCCGCCGGCATAGCCATTGGTTACGAAAGAAACGCCCTTCACCTGCTCAAACACCGCCTCCAGTCCCCAGAAGCAGCCGCCTGCGAACACGGCGACCGCACGGCTGCCGCTGGAGGGGCTCTCATGTTCGACGGCCGATATCGGAACTGCGCGTTCAGCCTGGGCGGGACCACCGAGCCCCAGGGCTGCAGGGAGGATCAGGGCAGAGAAGCGGCGCATGCCGCGAATATGGGGGCGTCCTTGCCGATCAACAGGGGCAAAGACGCCACCTGGAGATCAGTTCGTGGCTTCGACCGGCGCGTCCCAGGAGGATGCCTGTGCCGGCTGCGCGACCTGCACGCTCACCAGCGCTACGGCGCCGAGCGCGAAGCCGCTCAGGAAAAGCCGGAAGAAACCGGGGCGGGGCTTGTTCTGCGTCATCAGAGTCGTTCCATTGCCGTGTCGCGAGCAGCTGCGGACTGCAGCTGCTTGCGACTCCGTGTCGTTCGCTGTTCGGGGATAGGCCGCCGGGGCTGAACCGGGGCTGGCCTTGCCGTTCATCGCCAGTTGGCATCGGCGACGCGGCTTCGCAAGCCACGCGCGCGAAACGCTGCGGTGCAAAGAAGTTCCGCCGCGTCGGGACGCGGCGGAAAAAAAGCTGGAACGGCGGCTAGCGAAGCGCCGCGCAGGCCGCCTGGATACGCGAGCACGCCTCGCGCAGCACGTCTTCCGAGGTGGCGTAGCTGATCCGCATGGCAGGCGACAGGCCGAAGGCGGCGCCGTGCACCACCGCGACCTTGGCGTCCGACAGCAGGTAGCCGGCGAAATCTTCGTCGGTGGCGATTACCTGGCCATTGGGTGCGGTCTTGCCGATCAGCCCCGACACTTCGGGATAGACGTAGAAGGCGCCTTCCGGGGTCGGGCAGGTCACGCCCTCGATCGCGTTGAGCATGCCGACAACCAGATCGCGGCGCTTCTGGAACGCCGCGGCGCGATCCTTCAAGAAGCTTTGGTCGCCGTTGAGCGCGGCCACCGCCGCCGCCTGGGCGATCGAGCAGGGGTTCGAGGTCGATTGCGACTGCAGCTTCGACATCGCCTTGATGAGCCAGGGTGCGCCGGCGGCGAAGCCGATCCGCCAGCCGGTCATCGCATAGGCCTTGGAACAGCCGTTCACGGTCAGCACGCGCTCGTAGAGCGACGGGCACACCTGCGCGATCGTCGCGAACTGGAAATCGTCGTAGAGGATGTGCTCGTACATGTCGTCGGCGAACACCCAGACATGCGGATGGCGCTCGAGCAACTGGCCGAGGGCGCGCAGTTCCTCGACCGTATAGGCCGCGCCCGTCGGGTTGGACGGCGAGTTGAGGATCACCCACTTGGTGCGCTGGGTGATCGCGGCCTCCAGCTGCTCGGGACGCAGCTTGTAGCCCTGGTCGGCACCCGCCTGCACCACCACCGGCGTGCCGCCGGCGAACTGCACCACGTCGGGATAGCTCACCCAATAGGGGGCCGGCACGATCACCTCGTCGCCCGGGTTCACCGTCGCCACCATTGCGTTGAACAGCGTATGCTTGCCCCCGACGTTCACGCTGATCTGGTTGACGGCATAGTCGAGGCCGTTGTCGCGCTTGAACTTGGCGACGATCGCCTCCTTCAGCTCGGCCGTGCCGTCGACGTTGGTGTATTTCGTCTTGCCCGCGCGGATCGCCTCGATCGCCGCTTCCTTGACGAAGTCGGGCGTGTCGAAGTCGGGCTCGCCTGCGCCCAGCCCGATCACATCGACGCCCTGGCGCTTGAGCTCGAGCACCTTGGAGGTGATGGCGAGCGTGGGCGAGGGGCTGATACGGTCGAGCGCGGCAGAGGTCTTCATCGGAATTCCCGCTGGAGAAAAGGCGCTGGCGCCTTAGCGGGGGGAGGGGGGCTCCGCAACCAACCGCGCACGAATAAGTCCGCGGACGGCATTGCCGACGTAAAAACCTTGCGCGAGATCGGCGGGTCGGACGAGCGCCTCGACCGCGCGGCCTGTACCGAGCAATTCGGCCCGCAACACTCCGGGCAGCAATCCTGCGGAGAGCGGCGGCGTGTGAAGCAAGCCCTCACGCTCGACGAAGATCGAGGTGAAGCTGCCTTCCGTCACCTGTCCGTCAGGAGCGACGAACGCCACGTCGAAGCACCCGAGCCCTTGGCGGGCGGCGTCATAGAAACGGCGGTCGCTCGTCTTGTGGCGCAGGCGGAAATCCGCCGGGGACACCGGCAGCGGTACCAATGCGATGGAAACCGGCTCGGAGGGCGCCGGCGGCAGCGGACCTGCCTCGACGGCGATCGCGCCGCTCGGCGACAGCAGCAGCCGCACGCGCGACGGCTGCTCCAGCCGGAAGGTGGCCGCTTGCAGTTCGTTGCGCGCGGCATGGCGATCAAAGGCGAAGCCCAGGCGCCGCGCGCTCGCCTTCAGGCGCTCCAGGTGTCGCTCGAGCAGCGGGATGCCGCGGTGCGGGTCGAACGCCATGGTTTCGATCAGATCGAATCGTCGCTGGCCATTGGTCAGGAACCGCGCCTTGTCGTGGCACTCGCGCCATTCGGCTGCAGGCGTCGAAACGGCGACGACGCCAGAGCCGAGGCCCAGCGTCGCGGCCTCTGCATTGGGTTTCAGATGGAGGGTCCGGATGGCGACGTTGAACGCGGCGTCGCCATCCGCGTCGATGCGGCCGATCGCGCCGGTGTAGATCCCGCGCGGCGATCGCTCCACCGCCTCGATCACCTCCATCGCCCGGCGCTTCGGCGCGCCGGTCACGGAGCCGCAGGGGAACAGCGCCGCCAGCGCCTGGGCCGGGCTGTTGCCGGGAGCGAGGATGCCGCGCACGCTGGAGACCATCTGGTGCACCGTCGGGTAGCACTCGACCACGAAGCGTTCGGGTACTTCCACGCTGCCGGCGACCGCCACGCGGGCGATGTCGTTGCGCAACAGGTCGAGGATCATCAGATTCTCGGCGCGCTGTTTGGGATCCTCGGCAAGAGCTGCTGCGGCGGCTGCGTCGCGGATGGGGTCGGGGTCCCGACGGGCCGTTCCCTTCATCGGCCGGGCGGAAACGGTGGAGCCCTCGATCCGGAAGAACAGTTCCGGGGAGAAGGAGAGCAGCCAGTCGGCACCCGTCCAGACCAGCGCGCCATGCCCTGCCGCTGCGCGCGGCCGGATCGCGGCATAAAGCGCGCGCGGGTCGCCCAGGACGGGAGCGGTCGCGCGGAAGGTCAGATTGGCCTGGTAGATGTCGCCCGCTTCGATCCACCCGCGGACGCGATCGAACGCCTCGGCATAGCCGGCATAGTCGAGTTCGGGCTCGGGCGTGCCGATCCAGGCGCCGGCGGAGTCCGGAAGCAGCGTGGCCAGCGCATCGGCATCCAGCTGCTCGTGCGCGTCGAAGATGCCGAACCAGCCAAACGGCAGCGCGCCGGCAGGGGCGGCCGCCATGCCCTCGATGACCCGCCCGGCTTCGTAGCTCAGGAAGCCCGCAACCGCCTGCCCCTCTGCTCGGGCGTCTTCCAGCGCTTGCAGCAGCGGCGCGACATCCTCCGGGGTATCCGCCTGCACGACGGCACGCGGGTTCCGGTACAGCCGGGCAGTCCCGCCGGGGCGGGCATCGTCCAGCAGGACGAAGGGCGTGGCGTCGTGCAAGAGCATCCCTCCCGCGGATTGCAGCGGCGCGGCGCTTGCCGCAAGCCCGCATGCGCGCCTATCCCGTCCGAATGACGCCTTCTCCCATCCGTGCGGCGATCGTGCCGGTGACGCCGCTCCAGCAGAACTGCACGCTGTTGTGGTGCACCAGGACGATGGGGGGCGCCTTTGTCGACCCCGGCGGCGACCTCGACCGGCTTCGCCAGGCTGCCGAGCAGAACGGCGTCACGATCGAGAAGATTCTGCTGACCCAC
The DNA here is from genome assembly GCF_022346685.1 of Sphingomonas sp. ACRSK. Lineage (NCBI taxonomy): Bacteria > Pseudomonadati > Pseudomonadota > Alphaproteobacteria > Sphingomonadales > Sphingomonadaceae > Sphingomonas > Sphingomonas sp. ACRSK. Next base: position 226,660 of record NZ_JAKRNR010000001.1, read on the forward strand.
GGACACATCGACCATTGTGGCGAGGCAAAGCCGCTGGCCGATGCCCTGGGCGTGCCGATCGAAGGGCCGCATGAGGCGGACCGTTTCTGGATCGCGCGCCTGGATGAAGACGGCAAGCGCTGGGGTCTGCGCGGGGTGCCGTTCGAACCCGATCGCTGGCTGGTCGAAGGCGATCAGGTGACGGTGGGGGAGGTCGCGTTCGACGTGTACGAGACGCCCGGGCACACCCCGGGCCACGTCGTCTTCCACCATCCCGGTACCAAGTTCGCGCTGGTGGGCGATGTGCTGTTCGCGGGCTCGGTCGGCCGGACGGACTTCCCGCTCTCGAATCACGAGGCGCTGATCGACTCGATCGTCACCAAGCTGTGGCCGATGGGCGACGACACCAGCTTCATCCCCGGTCACGGGCAGCCCGGGCGCTTCGGGCAGGAGCGGCAGACCAATCCCTTCGTGGCCGATTCGGTGCTGGCCGGAAGGCGAGTTGCGGACGGCCGCTGAGGCGCATTCCCGCCACAAGCTTGCAACCACTGCCAAAAACGCTATAGGCGCGGCTCGCTTCGTGACATGGCCCATGCTGCCGGTCCGGCGAGCGGCCGGTCGCCCGGCACTGCTTGCCCGGTCGAAACTTGGGTATTCACGGCCAACGATCCTTAGATTTCCGGTAAAGGTGCCGACATGGCAGTTCCCAAGAGAAAGACCTCGCCCTCCCGCCGGGGCATGCGGCGCGCGCACGACTCGCTCTCGGTCGAGTCGTTCCAGGAGTGCCCGAACTGCGGCGAGCTGAAGCGCCCGCACAACCTGTGCACGGGTTGCGGTCACTATAACGGCCGCGAGATCATCTCGGTCGAAGGCTGAGCCTGACCGCAAACGGAGGCGCTGGCGTGGTGGCCGAGGACTCGTGGATCGCCGTCGATGCGATGGGCGGTGACGAGGGCCTTGCGGTGATGCTTGCCGGCGTCGCCCAGGCGCGTCGCCGCAATCCCGGCCTGCGGTTCCTGCTGGTGGGCGACGAGACGGCGATTCACGCCGGTCTCCAGTCGCACCCCAATCTCACCGCTGCATCGGAGGTGGTCCACGCGCCGGAACTGGTCGGGTCTTCGGACAAGCCGAGCCAGGCGATCCGTCGCGCCCGCACCACGTCGATGGGGATCGCCATCGATCTGGTGAAGAAGGGCCGGGCAGCCGCCGCCGTGTCGTCCGGGAATACCGGCGCGCTGATGGCGATGGCCAAGCTCGCGCTGCGGACCATGCCCGGCATCGATCGTCCGGCGCTGGCAGCGCTGCTGCCGAGCCTGGGCGAGAACGACCTGGTGATGCTCGACCTCGGCGCCAATGCCGAGTGCGATGCGCGCAACCTCGTCCAGTTCGCAGTGATGGGGGCTGCCTATGCCCGCGCCGTGCTCGACCTGGAGAGCCCGCGCGTCGCGCTGCTCAACATCGGCACCGAGGACATGAAGGGCATCGACAGCGTCCGCGATGCGGCCGCGGCGATCCGCGCCTCCACGCACCTGCCGCTCACCTTCACGGGCTATATCGAGGGCGACCGCCTCTCGCGTGGCGAAGTCGACGTGGTGGTGTGCGACGGCTTCTCGGGCAACATCGCGCTCAAGACTGCCGAGGGTACCGCCCGCTTCGTGGCGGACCTGCTGAAGCGTGCTTTCCGCAGTTCGGTCCGCTCCAAGGTCGGTTTCCTGATCTCCAAACCCGCGACCGACCTGCTGCGGCATCACCTCGATCCCAACAATCACAATGGCGCGATCTTCCTGGGCTTGAACGGCCTGGTGGTGAAGAGCCATGGCGGTGCGAACGCCACCGGCGTTTCGAACGCGATCGAGGTCGCGGCCAAGCTGGTGCGCAACAACCTAACCCATCGGATCGCTGAGGACCTGGCAGCGATCGAAGCGAAGGCCGCATGATTCGTCGCTCCGTGATCGCCGGCACCGGCTCCGCCCTTCCCAAGCGCCGCGTCTCCAACGCCGAGCTCGCGGAGCGGGTCGACACGACGGACGAATGGATCGTCGAACGGACTGGTATCCGTTTCCGCCACATCGCCGAGGAAGGCGAGACGACCTCGTCGCTCGCGGTCGAGGCGGCAAGCAAGGCGATCGCGGCAGCCGGTCTCGAGCCGAACGCGATCGACCTGATCGTCCTCGCGACCGCCACGCCCGACCAGACCTTCCCCGCGACCGCAACGACCGTCCAAGCAGCGCTCGGCGTCAACGACTGCGTCGCGTTCGACGTCGCGGCGGTGTGCTCCGGCTTCCTCTATGCGATCCAGGTCGCCGACAGCATGATCCGCGCGGGTGCGCATCAGCGCGCGCTGGTGATCGGCGCGGAGACCTTCAGCCGCATCCTCGATTGGGAAGATCGAGCGACCTGCGTGCTGTTCGGCGACGGTGCCGGCGCCGTGGTGCTCGAAGCGCGCGAATCCGAGGATGCGGACGCGCCGGGTATCCTCGCGACCAAGCTCCACGCCGATGGCCGCCACAACGGTCTGCTCTATGTCGACGGAGGCCCCTCCACCACGGGTACGGTCGGCAAGCTGCGGATGAAGGGCAGGGAGGTCTTCCGCCATGCGGTGGTCAACCTGGCGCAGGTGATGGAGGAGTCGCTCGGAACCGCTGGGCTCACCTCCGCCGATGTGGATTGGGTGGTGCCGCACCAGGCGAACGCCCGCATCCTTGAGGCCACCGCGCGCAAGCTCGGCCTCGCACCGGAGAAGGTCGTCGTCACCGTCGACCAGCACGCCAATACCTCGGCGGCTTCTGTCCCGCTGGCGCTCGATACGGCGGTCCGCGATGGCCGCATCCGGCGCGGCGACCTGATCGTCCTCGAGGCGATGGGCGGCGGCTTCACCTGGGGCGCGGCGGTGGTTCGCTTCTGATCGGCTTGGCTGGCCGGACGCACGGCCGGCAGCCGGTGGTTTGACCAAGGGCAACCTTGTGGTACGCGGCTTGGCGCATTCACTGGGTAGGGGGTTTGCCATGACTGCGGGCGGGACGTTGACACGCGCGGACCTCGCAGAGGCACTGCACAAGGAAGTCGGGCTTTCACGCGCCGATTCAGCCAAGCTGGTGGAGGATATCCTCGGCCACATGTGCGAGGCTCTGCATAAGGGCGAGAACGTCAAGATTTCGGGCTTCGGCAGCTTCGTGCTGCGCGACAAGGGCGAGCGCGTGGGCCGTAATCCCAAGACCGGGGTAGAGGTGCCGATCGCGCCGCGCCGGGTGCTGACCTTCCGTGCCAGCCAGATGATGCGCGACCGCATCGTCGCTGCCAGCTGAGGATTTCAGCCGTGTCCGAGAAATCGGCGACGGCCTTTCGCACGATCGGCGAGGTCGCGGCCGAGTTGGGCCTGCCGCAGCACCGGCTGCGCTACTGGGAAAGCCGCTTCTCCGAGCTGCGGCCGGTCACCCGCGCCGGGCAGCGCCGCTACTATCGCCCCGAGGACGTCGCGCTGGTGCGGCGCATCCACCAGCTGCTGAGCGAAGAGGGCTACACGATCCGCGGGGTGCAGAACCTGCTGGCTGCCGAGCGCGGCAAGCCAGTGGTCGAGGATCCGCTGCGCCGCATCCGGGCGATGCTGGCAGACGCACTCGCCGCCGACGCCCGCTGAGCGTCAGCCGACGTCCGGGCCTAGGCTCGGATCGACGTCGCGGGGCCGGATGAAGCGCAGGAGCGTCGCGCCGCCGTCGCACGTCTCGCTCCAGTGCGCGCCCACCTCCAGCACCGCCACGCTCGCGGTCGGGAATTTCTCCGCCACGTCCTGCCGCAGCGCGCCGGTCTCGGCGAGCAGCAGCACCAGTTCCTCCAGACCCGGATTGTGGCCGACCAGCAGCACCTGATCGGCGGCGTCGGGAAGAGCCCGCACCACGTCGAGCAGTGTCGCCTCCGACGCCAGATAGAGCCGGCGGTCCCACTCGGGCGCCAGGGTCTCGCCGAGCCCGGAGGCGAAATGGTCGAGCGTCTCCTGCACCCGCACCGCGGGCGAAGCGACGACCAGGTCGAAGGCCAGCCCCAGGCCGCGCAGGTGGCGGCCCATGGTCTCGGCCGCGCGGGCGCCCTTGGCGTTGAGCGGGCGATCGAAATCCCGCGCTACGGGATCGTCCCAGCCGGACTTGGCGTGGCGAAGCAGCGTCAGGGTCTTCATGGCATTTCCGTCGGGCGAGGCGTCAGGCGGTCGCCGCCTCATGCCCCAAGGGACGGGCGAGGGAAAGCCGCGATGCACGTTCGACGGCTTCGTCGAGCGTGGTGCGCAACACCGGTGTCCCTTCCGGGAAGGCGGTGAGCAGGCGTGACGGCATGGCGGCGGAGAGGAGCACGAACATGCCACGGTCGTCCGCACGGCGGATCAGCCGGCCGAACGCCTGGGCCAGGCGTGCGCGCACGATCCGATCGTCGTAGGCGCTGCCACCGCCTGCGAGCCGGCGGGCAGCATGGAGCACGGTCGGCTTGGGCCAGGGTACGCCCTCCATCGCGACCAGCCGGAGCGAATCGCCGGGCACGTCGACGCCGTCCCGCAGCGCGTCGGTGCCGATCAGCGAGGCGCGGGGATCGTCGCGGAAGATGTCGACCAGCGTCCCCGTATCGATCGGGTCCACATGCTGGGCGAGCAGCGGCAGGCCGTCGCGCGCCAGCCGGTCGGCGATGCGCGCATGGACGGCCCGCAGGCGGCGAATGGCGGTGAAGAGCCCAAGCGTACCGCCGCCCGCGGCGGCGATCAGCCGGGCATAGGCGTTGGCGAGCGCCGCCAGGTCGCCACGCTTCACGTCGGTGACGATGACCAACTCCGCCTGGCCGGCATAGTCGAAGGGGCTTGCCGCCTCGAATCGGCCCGGTGCCCGCTCCAGGTGGGGCGCGCCAGCGCGCGCTTCCGCCACCGACCAGTCGCCGCCGGCCTTCAGGGTGGCCGAGGTGACGAGCGCGCCATGGGCGGGTTTGAGCACGGTGTCGGCAAAGGGCCGGCTCGGGTCGAGCCAATGGCGATGGAGCCCGACATCGTACTCGCGCCCCTCCACCCGATCGACGGCGAGCCAGTCGACGTAATCGGGATCGTTCGGGCCACCGATTCGCGCGATGAGCGCCAGCCAGGCGCCGACCGTCTCGGCACGCCAGCCGAGCGAGGCGATGGCGCCTTCGATGCGTGCCCGCGCCGGCGCGTCCATCCAGTCGGGCGCCTCTGCAAGCACCGACTCGAGTCGGCGGCCGAGCGCCAGCAGCGGACGCAGCAAAGCCTCCAGCGCGGCGCTCGCCGGACCGGCGGCATCGACAAGCCCGGGGTCTGGTTCGGCCAGTTCCGTCTCAAGCCCATAGCCCGCCTCGCCCGCATCGGGTGCGCGCGCATAGACGAGCCCCCGGACGGCCGCGAGCAGTGTCTCGACCGGCCCGAACGGGGCACCTTCGTTGATGCGGCCGAGCCAGCCGTCGGAAGGCAGCGCCTGCGCGGCGTTGACCGCGGCTGCGATCGCTTCCGCCCCGCCGTCGTCGTAGCTCGCGACATCGGAGAGCCGGGCTGCGAGCCCGCGCCTGCGGCCCCGCGCCTTTGCCTCCGGCCCGAGCACCCAGCGGCGCAACTCGATCGCCTCGGCACCGGTCAACGCTGCCGAGAACATCGCGTCGGCCGCATCGAACAGGTGATGCCCCTCGTCGAAGACATAGCGCGTGGGCCGAGTCGCCGACTCGCGGCCGCGGGCGGCGTTCACCATCACCAGCGCGTGATTGGCGATCACCAGGTCGGCATCCGCGGACGCACGCGCCGCGCGCTCGATGAAGCACTTCCGATAATGCGGGCAGCCCGCGTAGATGCACTCGCCGCGGCGGTCGGTGAGCGCGGTCGAACCGTTGCGGCGGAACAGCGTCGGCAGCCAGCCGGGCAGGTCGCCGCCGACCATGTCGCCGTCGGCGGTGTAGGCCGCCCAGCGCGCCACCAGTTGCGCCAGGATCGCCGCGCGTCCGGCGAAACCGCCCTGCAGCGCATCCTCCAGGTTCAGCAGGCAGACATAGTTCTCGCGCCCCTTACGGGTGACGATCCGCCGCTTGCGCTCCTCCTCGTCAGGGAAGAGTCGCTCCCCTTCGCGGGCGAGCTGGCGCTGGAGCGCCTTGGTATAGGTCGATACCCAGACGGCGCCGCCGGCCCGTTCGGACCAGAGCGACGCGGGCGCCAGATAGCCCAGCGTCTTGCCGATGCCGGTGCCCGCCTCCGCCAGCACCAGATTGGGCGAGTCGCGCACCACGCGCGGGGCAAAGGCATCGGCGGCGGCGGCGGCATAGTTGCGCTGGCCGTGCCGCCGTTCGGCTCCGGCGCCGGTGAGGGCATCGAGGCGGGCGACCACGTCGGCGCCATCCACGGCGATGGTGCGCGGGGCGGGGCGGGGTGCGCGCTCCTCCCACTCCGGAAGCTTGGAAAAGAGCCAGCGCTCGGCGCGCTCCGGCTTTGCCAGCCGCTGGGTAACGGCAGGTGCCCAGGTCCAGCGCAGCCGGAACAGGGACTGGGCAGCGTGCCAGGCCCCCTCGCGTTCCGGCCACTCGCCTTCCATGATGGCCAGGAGCGCGGCGGCGGCATCGCGGAGGAAGGGAGCGACTGCCGCATCACTCTCGGGCGTGGGCAGACCCGTCACGGCGGCGAGTCCCTTGGGCGTGGGGACCATGAAGCGCGCGGGGCGCAGGAAGGCGAAGAGCTCCAGAAGGTCGAGCCCCGACAGTTCCGCATAGCCGAGCCGCTGCGCCACCAGCGGGGCGTTCAGCACCAGCGTCGGCGTGTCCGCGGCGAGCCGGATCGCCTCGCCCCGGCTGATCCCGCGCACCTCCCCGTCGGGCGTGGCGACCCAGATGCCGCCGTGGCTTGCGTGCAGCGCGGGATAGGGGAGCATGGCTTCCTCTATAGCCGGCTTCCCGGTGAACGGAAGCGGAACGGCGTCACCACAGCACGCCCTTTTCCGGCTGCAGCGGCGGCGGTGCCGCATCGCCGATCGCCTGGAGCAGGTCGATCTCGATCGTGCGGCACATGGCCGTCATCGGCACGTCGTGGATGGTGTCGGCAAAGGGATCGACCAGGTCGTCGCCGATGTGCAGCACCGTCAGGAACATCAGGCCAGCCAGGCTGGAGCCGATCGGGGTCGCCCAGCCGAGCGATTCGACCAGCCCGATCGGCAGCAGGATGCAGAACAGCCGCGCGAACAGCGTCGGGAGGAAGCGATACTGGTTGGGCAGCGGCGTGTTCTTGATCCGCTCCATGCCGCCCTGGGCATTGGCGATGTCGACCAGGATGCTTTCGAGCTGGGTCTGCTGGATGGTGTCGATCCAGCCCTCGCGCATCGCCCGTGCGATGCGGCGGCCGGTGCCGTCGAGCAGGCCATTGGCCACGTTGGTGCGGCTGAGCGGATCGGCGGCCTCGGCCGGCGACAGGAAGCGCAGCACCTCCGGCGCAGGATCCTGGCGTCGGAGCTGGCAACGCAGGCCGTGCACATAAGCGATGTGCCGCAGCACGATGCTGCGCTTCAGCTCTCGCGCGGGCCCGATGTCGTCGATCGGCAGGAACGCCATGGAGCCGCGCGCAAGGCTGCGTGAGGCGTTGATCATCGCGCCCCACAGCACCCGGCCTTCCCACCAGCGCTGGTAGGCGGAATTGACGCGAAAGCCGAGGAACAGCGCCAGGGCGGTGCCGAACAGGGTGAGCGGCAGTGCCGGCGCGCGGAACGGCGAGATGAAATAGAAGACGGTCACCGCCACGTCCCACAGGAACAGGATGAAAAGCGGCTGCCACACGTCCAGGAGGATGTTGCGGAATCGAGGAGTTGCACTGACGATCACGAGACTTCGGTACCTTGGTGAAAGCGTGAACGGAGGAGACGCCTGGAACGCGGACTTTGTTGCAGTGCGAAAGCGTGCCGCGCAATCCGGCTTGGCCAAGCCGTCGCCGAGGCGTTACAGGGCCGGGATGATCGATCCCGCGCTCCGTACCGCCGCCCTCGTGTCCAAGGCCTGGCCCTATGAGGAGGCGCGCAAGCTCCTCAAGCGCTATCCCGACGGCAAGCCCGGCGGGGCGCCGGTGATCTTCGAAACCGGTTATGGCCCGTCGGGCCTGCCGCACATCGGCACCTTCAACGAAGTGCTGCGCACCACCATGGTGCGCCAGGCCTTTGCCGAGCTGTCGGACACGCCCACCCGCCTGATCGCGTTCAGCGACGACATGGACGGCCTGCGCAAGGTGCCCGACAACGTGCCCAACCGCGAGATGCTGGCCGAGCACCTGGGCAAGCCGCTGACGCAGGTGCCCGATCCGTTCGGCTGCCACGAGAGCTTCGCGCACCACAACAATGCGCTGCTGCGCGAATTCCTCGACCGCTTCGGCTTCGACTATGAGTTTGCGTCGTCGACGGAATATTACACCTCGGGCCGCTTCGACGAGGCGCTGCGCGGCGTGCTGCGGCACTACCAGGGCATCATGGACGTGATGCTGCCGACGCTGCGCAAGGAGCGGCAGGCAACCTATTCGCCGGTACTGCCGGTCAGCCCCAAGTCGGGCGTCGTGCTGCAGGTGCCGGTAGAAGTGGTGGATGCCGAGGCCGGCCTGATCGCGTTCGACGACGAGGGCGAGCGGATCGTCCAGTCGGCGCTCGGCGGGCTGTCGAAGCTCCAGTGGAAGGTTGACTGGGCGATGCGCTGGGTCGCCTTGGGCGTCGATTACGAGATGGCGGGCAAGGATTTGATCGACTCGGTCGTGCAGTCGTCCAAGATCGCGCGCGTGCTCGGCGGCCGGCCGCCGGAGGGCTTCAACTACGAGATGTTCCTGGACGAGAAGGGGGAGAAGATCTCCAAGTCCAAGGGCAATGGCCTCAGCCTCGAGCAGTGGCTGACCTATGGCCCGGAAGAGAGCCTGGCCTTCTACGCCTATCGCGAGCCCAAGAAGGCGAAGCAGCTGCACCTGGGCGTGATCCCGCGGGCGATCGACGAATATTGGCAGTTCCGGGGCAACTACCCGAGCCAGCCGGTCGAGCAGCAGCTGGGCAACCCCGTGCACCACATCCATGGCGGCCCGCCGCCGGAAGAGACGCTGCCGGTCACCTTCGGCCTCTTGCTGAACCTGGTCGGCGTGATGGGCGAGGCGACCAAGGAGCAGGTGTGGGGCTATCTGGCGAACTATGTCGCCGATGCCTCGCCCGAGGCGTACCCGGCGCTCGACCGACTGATCGACCATGCGCTCGCCTATGTCCGCGACGTCGCCGACAAGCCCGAGCGGCGGGCTCCGGAAGGTGTCGAGGTGGCGGCACTCCAGCGGCTGGACGCGCAACTGGCGGCGATGCCGGCGGACGCGAGCGCCGAGACGATCCAGGATGCGGTCTATGAGATCGGCAAGACCGGCGGCTTCGAGTCGCTGCGTGACTGGTTCAAGGCGCTGTACGAGACGCTGCTCGGCACCAGCCAGGGGCCGCGCATGGGCAGCTTCATCGCGCTCTATGGCATCGACAACAGCCGCCAGCTGATCGCGGAGGCGCTCGCCCGCGCCTGAGGCGCGCGGCGGACAGGAGTGACCATGCCAGACAGCCCCCACCACCCCCGTTCCGCGCTTCGCGAGTTCCTGAAGAGCGAGGCGGGCGGCGGTGTGCTGCTGATCGCGGCCGCCGCGCTGGCGATGGTGGTGGCGAATCTGCCGGGGCTGTCGGAGCCTTATTTCCACCTGCTTCACTGGACCACCGGCCCGGTGCTCAGCCCCAAATACGGGCCGATGACGGTCCATCTGTGGATCAACGACGGGCTGATGGCGATCTTCTTCCTGCTCGTGGGGCTGGAGATCAAGCGCGAGTTCGTCGACGGGCGGCTCGCCACCTGGCAGCACCGGCGGCTGCCGGTGGTCGCGGCTGCGGCCGGCATGGTGGTGCCGGCGCTGGTGTACCTTGCGGTCACCGGCGGCCGGCCCGAACTGCAGGGCGGCTGGGCAGTGCCGGCGGCGACCGACATCGCCTTCGCCATCGGCGTGCTGGCGCTGCTCGGGTCGCGGGCGCCGGCCTCGCTCAAGCTGTTCCTGACCACAGTCGCCATCGTCGACGACATGGGGGCGGTGGCGATCATCGCGCTCGCCTATACCGACGGCATCGCCAGCCTGGCGCTGGCCGCGGCCGGGCTGGTGCTGGCGGCGATGTACGTGCTGAACCAATCGAAGGTGCGGTCGCTCACCCCCTATCTCCTGCTTGGCCTGGCGCTCTGGTACTTCGTCTTCCTGTCGGGCGTGCATGCGACCATCGCCGGCGTCGCGACCGCGCTGATGATCCCGGTGAAGCCCACCCCGGCCGCTCCGGACGCGGTCGACTCGCCGCTCCACCGGCTGGAGCACGCGCTGCATCCCTGGGTGGCGTACGCGATCGTCCCCCTGTTCGGCTTCGCCAATGCCGGCGTGTCGCTCGCCGGGACCTCGGCCGGCGTGTTGCTCGACCCGCTGCCGCTGGGCGTCGCGCTGGGCCTGTTGCTGGGCAAGCAGATCGGCATCTTCGGAAGCATCTGGATCGCCAACCGCACCGGCTTTGCGCCGCGGCCGGGCGGCGCCAGCTGGGTGCAGATCTGGGGCCTGTCGCTGCTGGCGGGCATCGGCTTCACCATGAGCCTGTTCATCGGCGGCCTCGCATTTCCGAACGACCCGCTGCTGGTGGACGAGGTCAAGATCGGCGTGCTCGCGGGATCGGTGCTGTCGGCTTTAGCCGGCTATGCGGTGCTGCGGCTGGCGCCGCGCAAGCCCCTCCGGGTCGTGGGCAGGCCGTCCCAGCATGTGAAAGGTTAGGCGAAAGTTAGTCCAAGACGCGCCGTCGCACGGCAGGCGGCGGCGGGATGGCGAAGCGGAAGCGGGCGCGGTTCATGGCCGCACCGAAGCAGCTTGCCGGCGTGTAGGACAGCCTGGGCGATCAGACGGTGGCGCGCTTGGCGAAATCCGGATGAACCGCCGCCGGCGCTTCGGTGACGGTGACCGCGGTTATGCGTGCGGCGGGCGGGCCGCGATGGGCGCGGGCGACCAGGGCGTCCACCTGCTCGGCCGGCCCCGCGACCACCGCCTCGACGCTGCCGTTGGCACGGTTGCGCACCCAGCCGGTGATGCCGAGCGCCTGGGCCTGCTCGATCATCCACGCGCGGTAGGACACGCCCTGGACGCGTCCGGTGATCGAAAGATGGCGGTGGATCATGGCGGGGCTCTCGAAACGTCTGTACTAGCGAAGGAACCAGGTTTGGCACCGTAACAAAATGAAACACCAAAATATATTTAAATGTGTTCGGTCAGAACAGGTGGCCTTAGTAATTCAAAGATCAAGACTTATCTACATCAAAAGACTCCGAAGGTCGGTCACCCCACTCTCGCGCTGATGGTGTGTGTTCTTCGCAATAGCTAAGTTGTAAGTAAGAAAAGATACTCATTGGATCTGTGTCGGGTTAGAAGTAATGAAAGTTCTTGTCCTTTCGAGCCTGTATCCCAACGATGTGCAGCGGCGTCACGGTATCTTCATCGAGCACCGGGTGGCTCATTTAAGTACTACCAGGGACTCGTTACAAGTTATAGCACCTGTTCCGTGGTTTCCATCCAAAAACCCGATCTTTGGGCGCTATGCGGATTTCGCGCGTACTCCGTGCAAAGCAGTTCGGCGGGATACGCCGATAAGTTATCCTCGATACCCGGTGTTGCCGAAAGTCGGCATGAGCATGGCGCCGTGGCTTATGGCCGCGGCACTTTATCGGCATGTTGCCTCCTTGCGTCAAAAATTTAACTTCGACGTAATCGACAGCTACTATTTATACCCTGATGGTGTAGCTGCCAGTCTACTCGCACGCTGGTTCAATCGCCCGTATCTGATGACTGCTCTTGGAAGCGATGTCAGCCTCATTCCCCAATTTCCTCGTGAGCGGCGGATGATCGTTCGTGCCGTGGAGAGAGCATACGCCGTAACCGCTGTTTGTGGTGCGCTGCGCGATGAACTGGTTTCAATTGGGGTAGCATCCGACAAAGTTCATGTGGTCGAACACGGTGTAGATCTCGACATGTTTAGGCCTCCGGAGGACCGGCGCGCACTACGCCGCTCGCTGGGAATGGATGGGCCGACGCTCCTTTCGGTGGGACACCTAATCGACCGCAAGGGGCACGACCTTGCAATTCGGGCCGTTGCCGCTCTCCCGGGAGTGAGATTGATGATTGCAGGGGACGGTCCTCGCGACAGAGCTCTGCGAGCGTTAGCGATGAACCTGGGTGTCGGGGATCGGGTCGAGTTCTTGGGCCATGTCGATCAGGAGCGGTTGCCCGGCTTGTACGGCGCTGCCGACATCGCGCTGAACTGTGCGGACCGCGAGGGAATTGCGAACGTGCTTCTAGAGGCGATTGCCTGTGGGACGCCCCTAGTGGCGACGCCGGTTTGGGGATCGCCGGAGGTCGTGAAGGTCCGCGAAGCTGGTCTGCTAACCGCCGACCGTTCGGTACCGGCAATCAGCGACGCGATTGCTCGCCTCCTTGCCGCTTTGCCCGAGCGAGCAGCCACCCGAAGATATGCGGAAAGTTATGACTGGCGCCGGACAGGACGGGAGCATCGTGCCCTCTTGAAGTCTGCCGTGATGTAGCTGGTGAAATGCCGGGCGCTATGACCCGGACTCATAGCGTTTCACGCCACCGAGTCTGGCGCATTCGGCAGCCCTCGTGAGGTGCATTGCGGGAGCGCGGTCACAACGAAAACCGCGACGTTCGCTCGTCGCGTGCGCTTCCCGGTTAGCGGTTGGGCGTCCCGCGTAAACGAAGGGGCGGGATTGCTCCCGCCCCTTTGGTTTACAGCTTCTCGGTGAGTTCGGGCACGATCTGGAAGAGGTCGCCGACCAGGCCGACGTCGGCGACCTGGAAGATGGGGGCGTCTTCGTCCTTGTTGATGGCGATGATGATCTTGCTGTCCTTCATGCCGGCAAGGTGCTGGATGGCGCCCGAGATGCCGACCGCGACATAGACGTCCGGGGCGACGATCTTGCCGGTCTGGCCGACCTGATAGTCGTTGGGCGCGAAGCCTGCGTCGACTGCCGCACGGCTGGCGCCGACGGCGGCGCCGAGCTTGTCGGCGAGCGGCTCGATGAGGGCATGGAACTGCTCTTCCGAACCGAGCGCACGGCCGCCGGAGACGATCACCGCGGCGCTGGTGAGCTCGGGGCGGGCCGACTCCTGGGTCTCCGCACCGACGAAGCGCGACCTGCCCTGATCGCCCGGCGCGGTGACGGTCTCGACCGGGGCGCTGCCGCCTTCGGAAGCGGCCTTTTCGAAGCCGGTCGCGCGGACGGTGATGACCTTCTTGGCGTCCGACGACTGGACGGTCGCGACCGCGTTGCCGGCATAGATCGGGCGGGTGAAGGTGTCGGCGCCCTCGACCGAGACGATGTCGCTCACCTGCATCACGTCGAGCAGCGCTGCGACGCGCGGCGCGACGTTCTTGCCGATCGAGGTGGCGTTGGCGAGGAAGGCGTCTTGGTCGGCCATCAGCGGAACCACCAGGGCTGCGACATTCTCGGCCAGCATGTTCGCATAGGCCGGATCGTTCGCCAGCAGCACCTTCGACACGCCCGCAACCTTGGCGACCGCGTCGGCGGCCTGCACGGCAGCGTCGCCGCTGCCGGCGACCAGCGCGACTACGTCGCCGAGCTTGGCAGCGGCGGTGAGGGTGGCGAGCGTCGCGTCCTTCACGCGGCCGTCGAGCTGTTCGACCAGTACCAGCACGCTCATGCGATCACTCCCAGGCTCTTGATCTTGTCGACCAGCGCGTCGACGCTGTCGACCTTGATGCCGGCGGCGCGCTTGGCGGGTTCCTCGACCTTGAGGATCGTGATGCGCGGGGTGAGGTCGACGCCGTAATCGGCGGGGGTCTTCTGCGCGAGCGGCTTGGACTTCGCCTTCATGATGTTGGGCAGCGAGGCGTAGCGCGGCTCGTTCAGGCGCAGGTCGGTGGTGACGATCGCGGGCAGCGGCAGCGCCACCGTCTCGAGACCGCCGTCGACTTCGCGGGTGACATGGGCGGTGTCGCCCTCGACCTCGACCTTGGACGCGAACGTGCCCTGGCCCCAGCCGAGCAGCGCGGCCAGCATCTGGCCGGTCTGGTTGTTGTCGTCGTCGATCGCCTGCTTGCCGAGAATCACGAGCTGCGGCTGCTCTTCCTCGACCACCTTGGCGAGGAGCTTGGCGACGCCGAGCGGCTCGGGGCGGACGTCCGACGTGATGAGGATCGCGCGGTCGGCACCCATCGCGAGTGCGGTGCGCAGCGTGTCCTGCGCCTTGGGCTCGCCGATCGAGACCACCACGACCTCGGTGGCGACGCCCTTTTCCTTCAGGCGGATGGCCTCTTCGACGGCGATCTCGTCGAACGGGTTCATGCTCATCTTGACGTTGGCGAGGTCGACACCCGACCCGTCCGCCTTCACCCGCGGCTTTACGTTGTAGTCAAGCACCCGCTTGACCGGCACCAACAGCTTCATGTGTTTCTCTCCGTGAACGGAAATGCCGGGACCCTATAGCAAGGGGCCCGCCGCGGCCATGGTTCGAGGCGGTGCCCCGGTCCTTGGCCGGGGCGGGCCCCGAGAATTGGTCGAGCTTGCGGGACGGGTGCGAAACGCACGCGCCTTCCGCGCAATCCTCCGTATCCCTGCGAAGGCAGGGATCCAGGGTCCGGCAGAGCAACCGCTGGGGGCTCTTGGAACCCTGGGCTCCTGCCTGCGCAGGAGCACGGCGAGGTGGGCGTGGCGCCCTTTTGCAGCCGCTTTCCCAACTGGGCCCCGGCCTTCGCCGGGGTACTAGGTCTGTCCTGGGACGGCCGGCTGTTTCCGCTCAGCTCAGCCCCGGATTCGGCGCCCCGGCCGCGTGGGCGGGGGCGCCTAGTGGATCAGGCTGCGACCTTCTTCACCTCTGCCACGATCTTCTTGGCGGCGTCGCCCAGGTCGTTGGCGGGGACGATGGCGAGGCCGGAGTTGGCGAGGATTTCCTTGCCCTTCTCGACGTTGGTGCCTTCGAGGCGGACGACGAGCGGAACCTGCAGGTTCACTTCCTTCGCCGCGGCGACGATGCCGTCTGCGATGATGTCGCAGCGCATGATGCCGCCGAAGATGTTGACCAGGATGCCCTTCACCGACGGATCGGACAGGATGATCTTGAACGCGGCCGTCACCTTCTCCTTGTTGGCGCCGCCGCCCACGTCGAGGAAGTTGGCCGGGAACATGCCGTTGAGCTTGATGATGTCCATCGTGGCCATCGCGAGGCCCGCGCCGTTCACCATGCAGCCGATGTCGCCGTCGAGCTTGATGTAGGCGAGGTCGTACTTCGACGCCTCGAGCTCCATCGGGTCCTCTTCGGTCTCGTCGCGCAGCTCGGCGATGTCCTTGTGGCGGAACATCGCGTTCGAATCGAAGCCGACCTTGGCGTCGAGCACCAGGATGTTGCCCTGCTCGGTGAGTGCCAGCGGGTTGATCTCGATCTGCGAGGCGTCGGTGGTCTCGAACGCCTTGTAGAGCGCGGCTGCGACCTTGGCGGCCTGCTTGGCCTGGTCGCCGCTGAGGTCGAGCGCGGCTGCGACCGAACGGCCGTGGTGCGGCATGAAGCCGGTCGCCGGATCGACGTCGAAGGTGTGGATCTTCTCAGGGGTCGAGTGGGCGACCTCCTCGATGTCCATGCCGCCCTCGGTCGAGACGACGAAGGCGATGCGGCCGGTCGCGCGATCGACCAGCAGCGCCAGGTAGAATTCCTTGGCGATGTCGGCACCGTCGGTGATGTACAGGCGGTTGACCTGCTTGCCGGCGTCGCCGGTCTGGATCGTCACCAGCGTGTTGCCGAGCATGTCGGCCGCATGCGCGCGGACCTCGTCCAGGCTGAAGGCGAGGCGGACGCCGCCCTTCGCATCAGGGCCGAGTTCCTTGAACTTGCCCTTGCCGCGGCCACCGGCGTGGATCTGCGACTTGACGACATAGAGCGGCCCGGGGAGGCGGCCTGCGGCCTCGACGGCCTCGTCCACGGTGAAGGCGGCATAGCCGGCGGCGATCGGCGCGCCGAACTTCGCGAGGAGTTCCTTGGCCTGATATTCGTGAATGTTCATGGAGAAGTTCCTGCCTCGCTTGGTTCGAGAAACGGAAAAATTCCGCCAGCCTTAAGCACAGCGCGTGCGGTAAATCCACCCCTGAACGCCGTTGATGCGATTGCGAAGCGGTCGCAATAAAGATCAGCCCGCCAGGCCCGTCGCACAGAGCGCGGCGGAACTGGTTGTGACGCCCAGGATTTCCGGATCACCTAGGGCGCGAACCTCGCGCAGGAAGTCCGGCAGCGACCGGGCGCCGCGGGCTTGCGGCAGGTCGCCGAGGCGGCGGAGCTGGGCAAGGCTGAGGCGATCGACCATCCGCTCGGCCATGCAGGCGGAGACGCGCGGCGACAGGCCGGCACGTTCGAGGCCGGTGCGCACCCGCGCTTCGGGCAAGGCGCAGCCGGCGAGCGCCGCCGAGGCGGCGACCAGTGTCCATCCAAGTCTCGCACTCATCATGGTGCATCGCTATATCGCGGCCATGCACTGGGCAATCGGCATCGCGCTGTTCATCGGCACCGTGGCTGGCATGGAGCTGTTCGCCTATGCCGCGCACCGCTGGCTGATGCACGGGCCGGGCTGGTTCCTGCATGCGAGCCACCACCGCCCGCGCGCCGGCGCGTTCGAGTGGAACGACCTCTACGCCGCGATCTTCGCGGTGCCGTCGTTCGTGCTGATCCTGGGCGGGGTGCAGCTGGGCTGGTGGCCGGGCTGGGCGTGGATCGGGGCGGGGATCGCCGCCTATGGCGCGATCTATTTCGGCTTTCACGACGTGATCGTGCACAAGCGGGTACCGCACCGGTACCTGCCGCGTTCGGCCTATATGAAGCGGATCATGCAGGCGCATCGGCTCCACCATGCGGTGGGCACCAAGGAGGGCACGGTGAGCTTCGGCTTCCTGTGGGCACCCAAGCCGGAGGCGCTGAAGGCGGAACTGCGCCGCCGCGGCAATGCGGGGGCGCGCCAGCCGGGCGATCCGCGCGACGCGCCGCTGACCGAGGATCACGCATGAGCATGGCCGACCGGCTCGGCCGCTTTGCGATGCTGGTGCTGAGCGGACTGTCGACGCTCGCGCTGATCGGGGCGCTGGCGACGCTGTCGCGGGGGCCGACCTTGCCGCCGGGGTCCCTCGTGAGCCGGCCGGTGCCGCCCGACGGCATCCCGCCGGTCGATCCGCGGCAGGACAGCTTCGCCGGCGTGGAGCCGACGCCGATGGGCAAGGTGACGCCCGAGGTCGCCCAGGCGATCGCGCAGCGCGAGTCGGCGGCGGCCGACAGCCGCATCGCCGACTCGCTGGAGACGCTCGCCTATGCGGTGCTGGCGCTGGCGGGCTTTGCCGCCGCGGGGCTGCTGGTGCTGCTGCGGATCACGACGCTGATGGCGCGGATCGCCGAGCGGGAGCGGTAGGCGGCCGCCGAGCGGATTTCCTGGCGGTACCCGGCGAAGGCCGGGGCCCAGTTGGGAAGGTGGAAGCGAGGGAGCGAAACCCAACAGCCGCGTCGCAACTGGGCCCCGGCCTCCGCCGGGGTGCAAGAAGCGTCAACAGGGTTCGCGTCGAACTCGCCCGATCAGTTGAACAGGCTGGAGACCGAAGCTTCTTCGGCGATGCGGCGGATCGCCTCGGCGATCAGCGGGGCGATCGTCATGTGGCGGATCTTGGCGGCGCCGGCGATCACGTCGTGGTTGCCGATCGAGTCGGTGATGACGAGTTCGGTAAGCGCCGAATTCTCGACGCGCGAGACCGCGCCGCCCGACAGTACGCCGTGCGTGCAATAGGCGACCACGCCCTCGGCCCCCGCGGCCTTCAGCGCGCCGGCGGCGTTGCACAGCGTGCCGGCCGAGTCGACGATGTCGTCCACCAGCACGCAGAAGCGGCCGCGCACGTCGCCGATGATGTTCATGACTTCCGACTCGCCCGGCTTCTCGCGACGCTTGTCGACGATGGCGAGGGGGGCGTTGCCCAGGCGCTTGGCGAGCGCGCGGGCGCGCACCACGCCGCCGACGTCGGGGGAGACGACCATCAGGTTGTGCTCGCCATAGCGGGTGGCGACGTCCGCCGACATGACGGGGGCGGCGAAGAGATTGTCGGTCGGGATGTCGAAGAAGCCCTGGATCTGCCCGGCGTGGAGATCGACCGAGAGCACGCGGTCGGCACCCGCCACCGTCACCAGGTTCGCGACGAGCTTGGCCGAGATGGGCGTGCGGGGGCCGGGCTTCCGGTCCTGGCGCGCATAGCCGAAATAGGGGAGCACCGCCGTGATCCGCCGAGCCGACGCGCGGCGCAGCGCGTCGATCATGATCAGCAGTTCCATGAGGTTGTCGTTGGCGGGGTAGGAGGTCGACTGGAGGACGAACACGTCCTCGCCGCGGACATTCTCCAGCACCTCGACGAAGATCTCCTCGTCGGCGAAGCGGCGGACGCTCGCGCGGGTGAGGGGGATCTCCAGATAGCCTGCGATCGCCTGCGCGAGAGGAAGATTGGAGTTGCCCGCGAGGAGTTTCATGTCCGACTTTCGTTGCCCACCGATGCGGCCGTCCTTAGGCACCGTGACGGTTTAGTGAAAGAGGGATGCGGCGGCGAGGGGACCAATCTGGTGCCAGCCGTGCCCTAAATTCGACACCGGACGGCGGCACGGCGGCGGTGCCGAGGATCATCGGGAGTGGCGTTGCGCATGAGATTCCAGCGGTTCGGAGCATTTCTGGCGGCGGCGGCGATGGTGCTGCCCGCCGTGGTGCAGGCGGAGAGCCAGCAGTTCGACCTGCCCGGCCCGGCCCTGCGCATGTCGGTGACCCGCGGCGGCGCGACCCTGCCGATCGCCAAGGTGCCGAGCATCGCCGCGGGCGACCGCATCCGGATCGCCGCCGAGCTGCCCGAGAGCCAGGGGGTACGCTACCTGCTGGTCGCGGCGTTCCTGCGCGGCGCCACCAACCCGCCGCCCAAGCGCTGGTTCTTCAAGGCGGAAAGCTGGGAGCGCAAGAAGGGCAGCCTGGACCTGGAGGTGCCCAAGGGCGCCGAACAGCTGGTGCTGTTCGTGGTGCCGGAGACGGGCGGCGGCTTCGACGCGGTGGTGGACACGGTGCAGCGCCAGCCCGGCGCCTTCGTGCGCGCCTCGATCGAGCTTGCCCAGGCCTCGCGCGATCGGGCGCGGCTGGACCTGTTCCTGGACGGCATCCAGGATGCCGAGCGCACCCGCCCGGCCGAGATCCCGGCCCGCACCGAGCAGCTGACGCGTGCGCTGTCGATCAAGGTGCGCGACGAGTGCCTGCAGCAGCCGGTCGAGCAGCGCGCCGCCTGCATGGGGCAGAGCGAAAACACGCTGCTGCTGACCGACGGCACCCGCACCTCGCTGGCCGAGACGCTGGTGGGGGCGCCGACCGACCTCGCCCTCCAGATCGCCGCCACGCCCGAGGGCGGATACGGCTATTACAGCCCGTATATCGGCGTGGTGCGCGACGTCGCGCGGCTGTTCGGCGCGTTCCAGACGACGCGCTTCACCTATATCCCGGCGCTGGCGCAGCTCGACGGCGAGCGTGCTGGGCTGTTGCTCAACACCGCGCCCTCCTTTGCCAGCCCCAAGTCGGTGATGGTCATCGGCCTGCCGCCGGTGCGCCCAGTCGATCCGCCGCTGCTGCGTGCCGGTGCCGATCAGGTGCTGTGCGCGCCGCCGGGCGAGCTGGTGCTGCCGGTGACCGGTGCGCCGCTGGTCTATGCGACCGACTATGCCCACGCCATGGCGCTTAGGGTGAAGGGCCCCAACGGCGCCACCGTCGACCTGCCGGCGCGCGCGGATGCGCTGCGCGGCGGCTATGTGGTCGCGGCGCACCTGCTGGCGGGGCAGAAGGAGCCGGTCGAGGCGCAGCTGCACGGCAATTGGGGCTTCGCCCCGCTCGACGGGCCGAGCTTCCGCCTGCAGCCGCCTCGGGGTGGCTGGCGGATCGCGGGCGAGGGCGCGGGCGTGGTCGTCGGCCGCGACAATGCGCTGACGCTGGAGGGCGGTGCCGCCGCCTGCGTCTCCCGCCTGTCGCTGCGCGATGCGTCGGGGGCGGTGCAGGAGGTCGCGTGGAAGGCCGCGGGCGACGGCAGCATCGCTGCCACCCTGCCGCTCGCCAAGGCCAGGCCGGGCAAGATGACGCTGCTGGTCGAGCAGCAGGGCGTCGCCCAGCCGGAGAGCATCGCGATCGCCGCGCTGGCCGAGGCGAGCCGGATCGACCGCCTGCGCTTCCACGCCGACGATGCCGAGGCGACGCTCTATGGCGCGCGGCTGGAGAAGGTCACGCGGCTCACCATCGGCGATGCGGTGTTCGAGCCCGCCGACCTTGGCCGCGAGGGCAAGGCCGACCGGCTGGTGCTGCGCGCGACCGCCCCAGTGGCGGCGCCGGCTGCGGGCCAGCCGTTCCAGGCTAAGGCGGTGCTGGCGGACGGGCGCAGCCTGTCGATCGACGGCACGGTGGAGGCGCAGCGGCCGATGGCGGCGGTGGTGAGCCGCACCGTCGCGCGCGGCGGCGCCGAGGGGCTAGCGATCCGCATCGAGGGGGACACGGTGATCCCCAACGACGCGCGGCTGACCTTTGCGCTGAAGGCGCAGGGCTCGACCCGCTTTTCCGGCAGCGAGCGGGTGGAGGTCGCGACCGAGGACGGCCGCGCGACCACGCTGCTGCCGGTGAAGCTCCAGGACGCGACGATCGCGATCGCGAGCATCGCCCCGGCCGAGGCGCTGGGCGGCTCCGCCTATGGCCCGCTGCGCTATCGCGTGGTGCAGGGCGAGGCGGCCGGCCCCTGGGCGCCGCTCGGCACGCTGGTGCGGCTGCCGCGGATCGCGGGCGTGGCCTGCGCCGACGCGCAGGAGCGCTGCACGCTGACCGGCAGCGACCTGTTCCTGCTGGACGCCCTGGCGAGCGACCGCGGCTTCGCCCAACCGGTGCGCGTGCCGGAAGGGTTTACGGGCACGAGCCTGGCGGTGCCCAAGGGGGCGCCGCTGTACCTGCGGTTGCGGGATGACCGCGCGGCGGTGGGGAGCGTGGGGTGAGGGGGGT